>CAYTGY010000027.1:0-4216 GCA_964437265.1 uncultured Spirochaetaceae bacterium
CTCGCGCAAGTGCATCATACGAGACCTGTCCTTTTCCGGAGCGAAGGTCCTCGCGATGGGGCTCGCCAAGCTGCTTGTGGACAAGCAGGTGGTACTCCAGATTCCAATCGCGGAACCGGAAAACGTCCTGAAGGTGCAGGGAACGATCGTTCGATTTGAGATTGTCGAGGGCAGAGAGGATATTGCCGCCTTTGCCATCAAGTTCGATGATGCTACAGTGCCCATGGACTACAAGCTGCGCATCAACGCATGCATCAAGACCAAGAAACGGCCGGCGAAACAACCCCCGGAGACCACATGAGCGACCCACTCGACTCAATCATCTACATCTCGCTGCCGGAGGAGGTGGAACGGTCAATCGGTTCATTCCAGATTGATCCGTCCCGGATGCTGCCGGTGGATACCTCAGGCGGCAATGAGCGATATGACATCGCGGACCTTACCTGGGAACAGATCCTCGCCGGCATGCTCAAAGTTCTGGCTCATCAGCCAAACCACGAGGATGCTGACTACTATCGTGGGTTCGTCCTGGCGCTGCGACCGGACGTTGTAGATGAGCTCGGGCAGACCGGGGTTGCGAAGGCCAGAAACCGCGATTTCGCGCTCGCAGAGGAGATATTCAAGGCGCTGCGGGCACTGGAACCGGACGCTGAGCGACACCTCATTAACCTGGCTCTCCTGGCCGAGGATCACGCACAATTGACGAGCGATGAGACCGAACGGCAACGCCGGCTGGAGCAGGCATTCGGGTACTATACGGAGATCCTATCCGGCGACAACCCGTCTGCGGATTCGCACCTCAACGCCGGCTATTTCTTCCTGCGACGTCAGAACTTCGAACGGGCTCGCCACCACCTGGACACATTTCTGCAACTCTCCGACGATCAGGAAAGGATTGACGAGGTCTCAAAGGTTGTGGATGAGATTGATGCCCACAATTTGGTAGATACGCTCTTCAAGGAGGCGTACGACTTCATTCGCCTTGGCCGCGAAGAGGACGGCGTGGCGCGCGCCCGGGAGTTCCTGCAGAAGAGCCCAAAGGTGTGGAATGGCTGGTTTCTGCTGGGCTGGGGCCTGCGACGGTTGGGCGCGTACGCTGAGGCCTCTGAGGCGTTTGAGCGGGCGTTAGAGCTGGGCCCCCGGCAACCGGATACGCTCAATGAGTTAGCCATCTGCAGGCTGGAGCTCGAAGACGTTGACGCAGCCGAACGCTATCTGTCTGAAGCCCTGCGCAGCGAGCCGGAGAACACCAAGGTGATGTCCAACCTGGGGATTGTCGCAATGAAGCGAGATGATCCGCGCGAAGCCGCCGCCTATTTCCGCGCCGTTCTGGAGATTGATCCGGACGACGGGATTGCCCAGCAGTTTCTAGAACAACTCTAAAGTTTATCCCTACTCATGCCGAATCTCGACTCAGGGGCGGGTCTGCGCAGTGAGCTTCGCTCGTATGGCGCACTCTCCCCTATTCCTACTATCGGCGTCCTGCAGCGACGGTTTAGGAAAAGATTCGCATTTTGAGGGAGGTGATAGCGGACAGCAGATGCGCCCACGGAGGGTCGGGCCCGTGACCCCCGGACTAACGTGGCACGGAAGCCACAAAGCCATTTCACGGAGGAAATGATGATCATCAATCACAACTTGAGTGCAATGTTTGCACAGCGCACCCGCGGCGTTGTCACGCGGGAGCTCGACGGGAACATCGAGAAGCTCTCTTCCGGTCTACGCATCAACCGCGCCGGTGACGATCCGGCGGGCCTGGCGGTCAGCGAGAAGATGCGGTCCCAGATTCGGGGACTAAATCAGGCATCGCGAAACGCCGCCGACGGTATCTCGTTCATCCAGACCACGGAAGGCTATCTCCAGGAGAGCCAGGACATCCTGCAGCGGCTGCGTGAGCTCGCCGTTCAGTCGTCCAATGGTATCTATACCGCCGAAGACCGCATGCAGATCCAGGTGGAGGTCTCTCAGCTCGTTGACGAGATCGACCGGATCGCCAGTCACGCGCAGTTCAATGGAATGAACTTGCTGACCGGCCGATTCGCACGGGATGTGGGAACAAACGTCATCACCGCATCGCTGTACTTCCACATTGGTGCGAACATGGATCAGCGCGAGCGTGTCTACGTTGGGACCATGACGGCAAAGGGCCTGGGCGTTCGATTCCAGGACAACACGTTCGTAACACTCTCCACGCCGGAGAGCTCGAACCAGACCATTGGAATCGTGGACGCAGCCCTTCGCCGGGTGAACAAACAACGTGCCGACCTTGGCGCGTACCAGAACCGGCTGGATCATGCTATTCGCGGCCTGGACATCGGAGCAGAGAACCTGCAGGCAGCCGAGTCTCGGATCCGTGATACCGACATGGCCGCCGAAACGGTACGGTTCACCACCAACCAGATCCTGCTGCAGAGCTCGACCGCGATGCTCGCGCAGGCCAATGTGGTACCCCAGTCCGTCTTGCAATTGCTCGGTTAAGGTAGTACCATTCTATGTTGGGGATGGTCTCCAGAGACCATCCCCATTGTACCTTCGGTCTTTGACAAAAACCCTCCCAGCCGGCGGCTGAGGAAGCGTCACCAGTCGACAGAATCCAATCTCTGATACGGGACGTTTTCTCTGCTGAGCGGGGACATGAGCGGAGCAGGAGGAGCGCGAAACACTCCTGGTCCCCCCGGGCAGACGGATGAAGGCAAGGATTGCCTTCGCAAAGTCATCAAGGAGGGTCATATGATAATAAACCACAACACGAGTGCCGCATTCGCTTCGAGGACACTGAACTTCCGACAGCAGTCCATCCAGGACAGTATCGAGAAGCTCTCCTCAGGCATGCGGATTAATCGTGCGGGGGATGACGCTTCTGGACTCGCGGTCAGCGAGAAGCTCCGAGGACAGATTCGGGGTCTCAATCAAGCTGAGCGAAACATCCAGAACGCGGTGTCCTTCATTCAAACATCCGAGGGGTACCTTCAGAACACCCAAGACATCATGCACCGAATCCGGGAATTGGCGGTCCAAAGTGCCAACGGCATCTACACCGCGGAAGACCGGATGCAGATTCAGGTTGAGGTGTCACAGTTGGTAGATGAGGTCAACCGGATTGCTTCCCACGCCCAATTCAATGGGATGAATATGTTGACCGGTGCATTCGCGCGCGAATCGGTAACCGGACAGATCATGCAATTCCAGGTGGGAGCAAACATGGACCAGAGTGAACAAGTCTTCCTTGGTACCATGACGGCTCAGTCCCTCGGGCTGGAAAACAACCAGGGCGAAGGAGGAATCATCTCCATATCGACTCCGGAGCTTGCGAACCGGGCGATTGGGGTTGTTGATTCCGCACTTCGGCAGGTCAATCGGCAACGTGCGGACCTTGGCGCCTACCAGAACCGCTTCCAGATGGCTCAGCAGGGCGTTGCAGTAGCAGCGGAGAACCTTGCCGCATCAGAGTCACGGATCCGGGATACGGATATGGCCGGCCAGGTTGTGGACTTCGTAAAGGACCAGATTCTGGTTCAAGCGAATACCGCGATGCTCGCTCAGGCGAACACGCAACCGCAGTCGGTCCTGCAGCTACTGGGCTAGGGCTGTCTACCAGGTAACCCGGTAGGCGCAAAGCCCACCCTACTCCGTTCCGTGGCAGCTGACCTCGAGGCGGCTGAGCACATCACTCAAAGAGATCACTGGACGTCATCTCTTGGGTGGAGAGTCGGAGGAGCTCGCGCTCTCCTCCCTCTCTTTCTTGAGCAAGCGACGACATCTTACACGGAGGTAAGGTATGTCGATGGAGATTGGGAGCGTTGTTGGCCGGATAGCCGGCCCGCAACGAACAGCGGCAGGGATGCCGCAGAATGAGAAGAGCACCGCGAACACTGCTACGGGTTCCGCAATACCGGTGCGCGCCGAGCTTGAGCTGGATACGGTCGTACGCGACCTCGCCATGGTAACGCAGACCTTCAACAGACGGCTCAAGTTCGACGTGAATGAAGAGCTGGGGCAGGTGGTCGTCAAGGTCATCGACAGCGAAACCGATAAGGTTATCAAGGAGCTTCCGCCGCAAGCGTTGCAGCGTCTGCACATCCGGATACGCGAAGCGATCGGGCTGTTGATTGACGAGGAGATCTAGAGGCACTGTCACTCCGCTTAGTCCAGACCCACCGGTCGGGCAGACACGGCGCGGTGAGCGCGCTACCTTCACCATGAGCGACCATCGCAC
>CAYTGY010000027.1:4316-20892 GCA_964437265.1 uncultured Spirochaetaceae bacterium
GGCTGCGCGAGGACCGGGAGGGGTCTGTGTCCGACATCATGATACCCGGCGTCACGGACAGCGTCTTTGACGACGATATGATCGACCAGCTGATGGAGGTCGAGCGTCGTCCCGTGACCCGGATGGAAGAGCAAGTCAACACCTACCAGGAACAACGCGAAGCGTGGGAGGAGATCGGTCGGCGTCTGTCCGCGCTCCGTGACAGCTCGCGAACCCTCTTTAGCTTCGAGAATCCCTTCAACGATCGGGTGGCCGACTCTACCGACGAGTCAGTGGTCACGGCGGCCGCCGAACGTGGTGCCGCGCGGGGGACGACGACCGTGGAGGTCCTTGAGACCGCACAGGCCGACCGCTTCCTCTCACGGCCGCTTCCGTCCGATTTTGCGGATCCGGCCGGACGCTACGGCTTCAGCGTTGGAGAGGATCAGATCACGTTCACCTTCTCCGGCGGCAGCCTTGAGGCATTTGCGGAGACGCTCAACCGTCGCGCGGGGGATCTGGTCAAGGCCGTGGTGGTGCGCAACACTGCAAACACCAAGATTGTCATGATTGAGGCGCTTCGGACCGGCGCAGAGAACACCCTGCGCTTCTTGGAGGATGCGCGGAGCTTTGCGCTCAGTGCGAGCATCCTGGAGGAGGCGATAGACACCACCATCCAGCCTCCTATTCAGGCGTCTACCGTGGTGGGGTGGACACAGCCGCTTCGTTCGGAAGCGGTTACCATACAATCAGGAACGCTTCGCGTTGGGCCCGGCGGAGAGGCAAAGATTCGCTTCCCGGCTCCTGTCTCCCCGGTAGATGCACGCGTAATGGAGTTGGATGTCTGGGTGGAGAACTTCTACGAGCCCTGGAGCCCGCCTGAGCCGCCGCCGGGCCCGGAGGTCGAGTCCCCGGGTGATCTCACCCTGGGAGACATAACCATCACCGCCGAACCGTCACGCGCGCCTCTTCCCGATTGGGAGCCCCCAGAACCTCCAACGGTGGCAGAAGACCCGGTGATGCTGTTCGCCGAGTCCTCGGGCTCTGTTGTTCCGCTCCCGGCGCTCGCCGACTCGTCGGGATTCCAGACCATACGGATCCCGCTTGCGGATTATGTAGAGAGTATCCGCGCCCTGAACGTGCGAAACAACAACACACATCGCCGCGTGTTCCTCAAGAACATCCGGGTGTTCGACCCAACCACACGCGGAGACACCACGCCGGTAAATCCTGTATCCACCGCAAGCGATGCCCGCCTCCGGTTTGAGGGAATTGAAGTGGTGCGTCCGTCAAACACCATTGACGACCTGATTGACGGCGTGACACTCTCCCTTCATGGCCCGAGCACACGGCCGGTTCAGATTGCGGTCTCCCCGGACCGTGAGTCGATCCAGAACTCCTTGATCGATTTTGTGTTCAAGTACAACCGCCTTCTTTCGGAGATCAACATCCTCACCCGTTCGGACCGCTCCGTGGTGTACGCGATCGAGTACCTCACCGACGAAGAACGCGAAGAGGCACTGGAACGGCTGGGACGGCTTCAGGGAGATATGACGCTCAGCAACCTTCGGTCGCGACTTCAGACAATAGCAATGAACGCGTACAGCACCGAGGCGGGGTCCGAGCTAGCACTCCTCGCACAGCTGGGTATCTCCACGAACGAGACCGGCTTTGGCGGGAGCTACGACGCAAGCAGGCTTCGCGGCTACCTTGAGATGAACACAACGAAGCTGAACACAGCGCTTGATCAGAATTTCGCAAGCACGCGACAGCTATTCGGTCGAGATACCGACGGTGATCAGGTTGTCGACTCGGGCGTCGGCTTTGAGGTGGATCAGCTCATCCGACCGTACGTCAAGGTTGGGGGATTCGTCGCTACCCGAACCTCCACCATAGATTCCAGTATAGAGCGCACTCAAGGGAGCATTGAGCGCACCAGTGAGCGACTGGAGGATCGGGAGGCCGAATACCGCCGGGATTTCGCTACAATGGAGGGTGCGCTGAACCGCATGCGGGATAGCCAACGAGCTCTGGAGAACCTTCCATCACTCGGCGGAGATCGCAAGTAGCGCAGTTCATCGCCGGCCGGATGGAATCCGGCCGCCATTCCTCAACCCTGATCCCGTTCCAGCCGAAATTCGAAGGGGGGCAACGTATGGAAATCCTCGTTAACCAGGAACCTATTGACTTTCAGCTGGAAGACGAATCCTCGCTTGGTGACGTCATGGACGGACTGCTCGAATGGCTTCGAGCCGGACAGTTCACCGTCACCGCGGTCGACGTCGATGACCACGAGATGATCATCGCGGAACGCAGTCAGTGGCAAGACCGGAATCTGCATGACGTGGACCGGATCTCCGTGCGGGCGATGCCGGTCTCCGAGCTCGAGTCGGCTACTATTGCCACACTCAGCCAATACATGCGCCTCCTCCAGGAACGCCTTGACTCCGGCGATCAGACAACGGTGAGCGATCTCCTGCAGGAGATGTCGTCGGTAGCGCCTCGGCTCACGCGGCTCTTCCCCGAGCTTGCCGTCGGTGACCCGGCAACACAAGCCCTGCTCACCGCCCGCGAAGCCCCTGATCCGAACACGCAGAGCCACCAGCTCATCACCCGGGCGGCGTCTCGTCTGAGCGTTCTGCTCACGGGAAGGCTTCGCGAGCACCTGGACTCCGATCAGGAGATGGCCACCACACTGGGACGTCTGGTACGTCTGGCCGAAGAGCTTCGGGACGTGCCGGTTGCACTGCAAACCGGAGCCGAAAAGCGCGCAATGGATACCGTCATCCGCCTCACTGAGTTGGTAAGCAAGGCGTTGCGACTCCTTCCACACGCTTCCTCCGCCGTGTTCGACCTGGAGAGTCTGCGCCGGACACTGGCACAAACCGCTCCCCACCTCAGGGAACTGGAGGAGGCGTTCCACGCCAAAGACTCGGTGCTGATCGGTGACCTTCTGGAGTACGAGCTCGCGCCACTTCTGGAGGGCTTGGGAACAGTGGTGTTCGATGACACCGGCAACGAGAGGTAACCGTGTACCTGCTGCAGCAAGACATTCAGCTGTTTGCTCAGCCGGACCCTCGGTCAACGCTCATCACCGTTGTTGTCTTTGGCGCGCTGATTCTGGTGGGTGTCATTGCCGCGCTGATCAACTCTCGGCGAGGCGGCGGAGGCAAGTCCGGACGTGCGGGAGGACGGTTCAAACGCGAGGCTCGCCGACTCGGATTGGACCGTGATCACACTGCCGCCTTGATTTCGCTTGTCCGCACGCTCAATCTCCAGAGCCCCGATCGTCTGTTCGCCAATGACACGTACCTCAACCATGCGCTGAAGAAACGTATTGAACAGATCGATGCGTCTCCAGAGAAGCCGGAGGCAGACCGGGAAGTCGAGAAGGCACACTTGTTCCAGGCCCGCCGTATCATTGAGAACTCCCGCAACCAACTTCGCGTGCTCCCGTCCTCGCGACACATTCGCGTGGGTCAAGAGATCGCGATCCAATCTAAGGGTGGCGGCTCGTACCAGAGCTCCGTGGTCTCCAATGTCCATAACGGTTTGGGCATTGAGGTTCCGTTTGACCGCCGCACCGGGAGAGTTCAGTGGCCAAAAGGGGCGCCGCTTCAGGTCACGTTTGTGACTGACCCGAACCGCCTCTTCTTCTTTCAGACTCGCGTGCTTGCCTACAACAACCGACGCGGCGCCTCAGTGATGTTTGTTGAGCATGCGGCCAACATCAAGCAACGGCAGAAGCGCCGCTCACCGCGCCGCGAGTACGACCGCCCCTGTTACTTCTATCCCGTCTCCGTCTACACCGTGGGCCGCGGCCGCCGAGCGAAGAAGCAGGCATTTGTCAACAAGAACGCCCGGTCGTTCGGACGATTCGAGGATCTGTCGGCAGGCGGTTGTGCAATTCGCACCCAATCCGCGTTGCAGCCGGAGAGTTTCCTGAAGGTAGATTTTGACACTGCCGACGGAGCGTCGATCAGCGCGTTTGGAAAGGTCCGCAGCACTGACCGGCGCATCGGCAAGGGAACGTTGATGCACATCATGTTCACCCGAGTCTCACGCAAGAACCTCAACCGGATTCAGAGCTACGTCTATGGCATCGCAGACGAATAGGCGGAACGTGCGGCTTGACGCCGGCAGGTCTTCACACTAAGCTTCAAGTATGATGGTGACTAAAATCGCCAATATCGCCAAGAAAGCCTCTCCAATCCTCTATCGCAGAACGTATACCGCGGAGGCACACGTGGCCCCGCGTCCGGGCCATGAGCTCCCGAGCACGGTCGAGTTCACGCTCGAGCAAGACGCGGCGGGCCACGTGACTATCGCCGCGCGGTTCATTGACGCGATTGACTATCCGCTTGTTCCGGCCCTTCGAGCGCTCAAGCGGCATATCTCCGCGCTATACGATCAAGGACAGCTCCGCTGAGTCTCTCTAAGCATCTCCACGCGGTCACCCACACGGCGGAAGAAACCTACCAGCTTGGTGTCACCGTGGGTCAGACACTGACACCCGGTGCGGTGGTTCTCCTGCAGGGACCTCTCGGTGCGGGCAAGACGGTTCTCGCAAAGGGAATCGCCGCCGGGCTTGGCGTCACTGACACGGTGACCAGCCCCACCTACACGTTCGCGGTGGAATACGCAGGCCGCATCCCGATTGTTCACGCGGACCTCTACCGCCTCGAGGAGCCGGAGCAGTTCGACGCGCTCGCTCTGGATGACCGGCTTGGAACTGGGTCGGTGCTGCTGATCGAGTGGCCCGAGCGCGCTCAGGGCTTCCTCCCGCCGAATGCGACGACACTGCTCATCTCTTTGAATCCCGACGGCTCCCGCACCATAGAGCGTATGGTCACCGGTGATGAATAGCTCGACGCTGCTCCGGAAGACCGCTAAGATGTACCGATGATCGCCGTGGCATTCGACACAAGCACTGAGATTCTATCCGTGGCGGCAATGCGCGATAACCACCTGGCGCAGGTGGCCCTGCGTGCTGAGTTGGGTCACGGCCGCCATCTTGCACCGCTCATCCGGTTCTGCATGGAACAACTGGAGCTCACGATGGAACAGCTTGAATGGGTTGCTTGCACGCGCGGGCCGGGCTCATTCACCGGCTTGCGGATTGGAATGGCGACCGCAAAAGGAATCGCGTCGGGTCTCCAGCGCGATCCCTTTCCCTTGGTTTCGGTTGGTACCCTTGACGTCATTGCCGCCGGGGAAGCCCATTGGCCCGGAATTGTCCTACCCGCTCTGGATGCCAAAAAAGGCCGGTTTTACGCCACGGCGTATCGCGCCGGTAAACCGCTCAGCGGCATATGTGATGCCGCTGCCGACGAGTTGGGCACTATGGTGGAGCCTCTCCGCGCATCAGCTGACGAGCACCTCTTGCTCTGCGGCCCGCATGCGTCACTACTCTCCGCGCAGTTTCCCCTGGCGCACGTTGTTGCCTCAGGCGTGGCTCCCGCCCCGGCCGAACAGCTTATTCGCCTGGCGGCGGACCGCGCCGCAGCCGGATGCTTCGACAATCCTGGAGACGGGCCGGAGTACGTCCGGGAAAGTGACGCACGGATGCCGTCGTGAGAGCCGCCGCATGACGGCCGGTACGTGACTACTCGCCCTCAGAGCTCGAATCGGTGTCCGGGGGGCGCTTCATATACCGCTCGAGCGACGGGAGCGTCACGGACGCCGCCTCCGCGGCCTTCCGGTTCTCCTCCTGGATGGCATCAAAGACTTCCTGACGGTACACCTTGACCGACCGCGGCGCGTCAATGCCAAGTTTCACCTGGTCACCGCGGATGTCGATGATTGAGATCCGTATGCTGTCACCGATGACTATCTGCTCGTTGATTCGTCTGGCAAGAATGAGCATCAGCCCTCGCTCCCTGCCCGGCTGAGCTCGTCAATGATGCCGTGCTTTGTCTTCCAGTTCGCCCCAAGCGAGATGGACTGACGCCCCAGGCGCTTCACCCGGTTGATGATGACCGGTCCCTGAAGATTGGCCGTCATCTCCTCCGGGTTCTCCGGAATGGTGACGATGGCGAACACCAGGAGGTCTTCTTCGGAGTCATACTCCACCGCCCGAAGATCGTCTTCTGGAACATCCAACAGATAGTCGGGGCGCAGCACGTACGGGTTGATCAGCACGAACGCGGTCTGCACCTGCGCCAATGACTGCAACCAATAGAACGGAGGCGTCCCGGAGTCGAGCAACGCGTAATCGTGCAGCGACTCGAATCCAAATACCCCCACCGGGAAGTGGACGAGTTGGCGGTCGTCAACGTCTACGCGTCCAAATGCCTTGGTTTCAATCGTCATCTCGTTACCTGAGGAAGTCCAGCAGTGTGGGCGTGATCACCCGTGATGCCGCGCCCAGCGCCGCCTGATGCGTGTATTCGAGCGACCGCAGCTCGGTGATTGCGTCGGTCAGGTCAACATCGACCTCCCGTGAGTTGCGTGCGGTGATCACCGGGATCTCGTATTCGTTGCGCCGGTACGCTATGCGCAACCGAGACTCGTAGGAGCCCAGCCGACCGAGTTGGGCGGTGATGTTCTCCATTGCCGCGTCCATCGCCGCAACTCCACCGCCTCCTGCGTCAACGTGGTTGCCGGAGATGAGGTCGTCACGAAGCCGGATGAGCATGTCAAACATCGAACCGCCGAAGACTCGAGCCGTGGGGTCGTAGTTGTTCGGAGGTCTGTTTCCGCGCTCGCCCAGGATGCCCAGGTCCTGCAAGACCGATCCGCCGGGGTCATCCTGGAGCCACAGCTGGTGCGGCGACGTGGTCTCCATGACCAGAGACCGTTGAATTGGGTCGAGGTGCGCTTTGACCGCGACTCCGGACGCGTTGATTTTGTCCATAACCGCGTAGATATTGTCGCCTGCCCGCAACGCAACCTCTGTCCCGTCTACGAAGATGCTGGTGTCCTCCAGCACCTGATAGTCTATGGCGTCAACCGACGAGTACACCTGCTGGTTCTCCGCCCAGAACACCTCATTTCCCGGGACGTTCAGCGGCATATGCACGCCTTCACCTATCTCGGTCTGGTTTCTGTTCACCGTTCCCAAGTACCGAACGTCGGTGATCACCTCTCCGTCAAAACCCGCGATCCTCCCCTGCACGGCACGAAACGGCTCAGTTTGCGTCCGGTCGCCGGAGAAGAGCATGGACCCGTCTGCGCCACGGGCGTTAGCCACCTGTGCGAGTTGGTTCAGGATCTCGTTGACCTCCGTCGCCATCACGCGTAGGTCGGAGGCGGTATACGTCCCGTTTGCCCCCTGCACCGCCAGCTCTCTGGCCCGGTGGAGCAAAGAAGCGGTCTCGTCCATATAGCCCTGAGTCTCCTGGTAGCGAGACTGCGCATATTCGATGTTCTCAGAGTAGCGGTGCATACGCGTCAGAAGGCTCTTGTACCGCGTGGAGTGGGCGGCTGCCGCCGGGTCGTCTCTCAGGTTCCCAATGCGACTCTGGGACGCAATCTGGTTCTGAGTACGGTTCAACTGCCATTCGCGCATCCGCGCGTGGTACTGCATGTCGTCATTGCTCATGAACGTGGTGACGCGGTTCATCTACTACACTCCCAAGCGGTTGATGATAGTGTCCAGCATGCTGTTGAACGTGCTGATGAATCGCGCCGTTGCAGCGTAGGCCTGCTGGAACTTGATCATCTCCGCAATCTCTTCGTCAATGTTCACGCCGCTGATGCTTGCCCGCATATCACGCAGGTCCTTCATGATTGCATCCTGGGTTTGGAGCGCCACCCGGGCCTCCTCCCCACGCAAGCCGGCGTTCGCCACAGCTTCAGCGAAATAGTCGTCAAAGCTGTAGATCTGTCCCACCATGACCGGCGAATTGCGAAGCGACGCTATGGCCAGCGCGGCGCTTCCATCACCAACCTCTCCCGGGCTGCCGGCGGTCCCCAGACTCGCGGCGATTCGCGCCGGTTCCGCCTCCATCTTCGGGTTCACGCGAACCCATCCGGACGGGTGGCGAAGCGGCGCCACTGCAAACCGGACGCCCTCTTGCCGGAGCCCGTCCACCGCATTCGCGGCTTCCCATCCGTAGGCATTCTCCGGTCCACTCCCCTGGAGGATCCCGGCATACACGGCAAGGAACTGGCCCGAGTCCTCCATATAGCGAATGACGAAGTCCGGGTTTTCCGCGTTCTCCGCGGGCGTCGCCTTCATCGTGAGCCGACCGTCACGGTCAAGTCGGGCGACCACCTCGCTACTTGAGAGATTGATCCGGCTGACCACGTCGGCTACGGTATCGGTGGGGAAGTAGTCTACCGTCACCAAACCATTTGGGGCGGCGAGCGTCATGCTCCCGCTCAAGCCAATCTGCTGCTGCGGATCCAACCGGTTGGCCCCGGTCACTCGGAAGATGTAGCTTGAGTCAAACGCCCCGTCACCGTTGCGGTCATAGTTGCCGAGCGCGTTTTCCACAAACGGATACTGCGTGAAGAAGGCCCTCCCGCCCTCCCCGTCAAGCCCGAACCCGGCGGTGTGCACCTCATTGACCAGGTCAACAAAGTTCACCGCCATATTGTCCAGGGCCTGGATCTCAGAGCGCAGGTCCACGTCGCGCATCTCCAGAAGTGCGGCGAGCTTGCCGTCGCTGAACTGGGTAACCTCTCCGCCCTCCTCCCAGACAACGTCGGAGAACCCTTCGTTCTGGGGGTTTCCCACCGCGGAGAAGCGGTATGCCACGGTGCCTTGAACAAGCTGGAACCCGCCGGAGTGGACGTTGTACTCGTCCGGGTCGCTCCCGTCTATCGTGATGTTCACGTAGTCGGAAAGCCGCTCAATAAGAAGGTCGCGGCGGTCCAACCAGTCATTTGGATTGTCACCCGCGGCCTGGCTCTTGAGAATCTCCCGGTTGAGTTCTGCGATCTCCCCGGTTATGCGGTTGACCTCGCTGACCGCAATCCGGACCTCATCCTCCAGCATGCTCCGGATCTGCTCAAGGCTCCGGTACCGAAGCTGAACGCCCTCAACAAGCGCATCACCGGTCTCAAGCACTTCCCGCCGGGCGGATGCCTGTTCCGGGAACACGGAGAGCTCCTGCCAAGAGTTCCAGAAGCGGTCCATCAGGCTCCGAACTGAGAGGTCGGTGGGCTCATTGTAGACCTGTTCCACCATGAGCGAGAACTTGTCACGCGTCTCCCAGTAACCGTGACTGCTCGCCTGACCGACGATCCGCCCCTCGAGCAGCATATCTTTGACCCGCTCGATCCTGGCGATGTCCACACCCTGGCCAATCTGACCCGGGGTCTCAGCACGGTTCAACTGTGGCCGGTAGAGCGGATCGGTGGCGTTGAAGTGAACTCGCTGACGGCTATAGCCTTCAACAGAGGCGTTGCTCAGGTTGTGCCCCACGGTGTGAAGCCCGCGAGATTGCGCGAAAAGACTGCGTTTCCCGAGCTCAAGGCCGGAAAATGTCGATTGCATGAGCTCCTCTTGCCTCCTAAAGGTGACGGTCCAGCACAAGCGCGCTCCCGCCCACGGGTGCCGGACTGCCACTCTTGCCGTAGATTGTTCCCTTTCGCTCCGGGAACAGCTCACCAAGGACGTCCCGGGTGGTCCGGATCCGCGTGCGCAGGTAGGAATCGATGCCACGGGATACGTTCTGCACCTTCCAGACCGCAACCTGGAGCTTCCGATATAGGCTGTTCACCATGGCGCGATCCTCTTCGCCGAGTCGCTCGAGCAACTCGCTGAACGGTGCATCTGCCGCTACGCCGGCGTCGGCCTTTACCTCCTGGACAAGCGAGGTTCGCCGGATGTCCAACTTCTCTATTCTCGCGGCCTGTTGGTGCAGGTCGGGTACCACTGAGTCGAGCGTGTCCCAGTCACCGTGTAGGACGGCCTCTTGGAGCTTGTTCTGGAGCACGCCAAAGGTCAGAAGCGCTTCCGCCTGCTCCGCCAAGTGTTCTTTCAGGTCCGTGATGGCCATGGGTCCTCCGTTCCAATACCTTCTCACTTTGATTCTCGGCATTCGACCGCGTAAGATGAGTCTTGCCGCGCCCAACAGGTGCTATGATTAAGGCAGCCGGTACGGCTCTTGACCGTCACAGCTGCCATCTCTACTATATATGTATTACTGCATATAGGAGCCATGCGCATGGAATACGACATCGTCATCGTGGGGGCCGGAGCGGCCGGCTTGACTGCAGCTCAGTACGCCGCCCGAGCTAATCTCTCAACGCTTGTGATTGAGCAGACTGCGAACGGTGGTCAGTGTCTCTTGATTGAGGGACTGGAGAACTACCCGGGCTTTCCGGATCCCATTGACGGGTACGAGTTCACCGAGCGCCTTGAACGCCAAGCCCGGCAGTTTGGTGCTCACTTCAGGGCGGCCACCGTGCAGCGGCTTGATAAACAGGGCTCGTCCTTCCTCCTCACGAGCAGCGAGGGTGAAATACGCGCAACGTCCGTTATCATCGCCACCGGCGCACAGCATCGGCATCTAGGCGTTCCCGGAGAAGAGGAACTAGCGGGTCGGGGCGTATCGTACTGCGCCACCTGCGACGGCCCGTTCTTCAAGAACAAGACCATCCTCGTGGTCGGTGGCGGGGACGCCGCCTGCGACGAAGCCACCTTTTTGGCAAAACTCACCGATACGGTCATCCTGGTCCACCGGCGCGATCGTTTCCGGGCTCAACCCGCGGTTGCACAGCGAGTCCTGGACAACCCGCACATTGACGTACGCTTCAACACGGTAGTCCGGGAGATAACGGGCGTCACCAACGCCATGGGTATTGCCCAAGTGGGTTCCGTTGTTCTTGAACGCGTAGACACTGAGGAAGTCTACACGCAGGATGCCTCCGCGGTGTTCGTCTTTGTTGGCTCAGACCCGCGTACGGAACTGGTGGACGCGCTGCCGAAGGATGAGGCAGGTTACATCATCACCGACGAACACATGGAGACGGCCGTCTCCGGACTCTTCGCCGCAGGTGACGTTCGAGCGACCCCGTTCCGACAGCTGGTGGTGGCCGCGGGCGAAGGAGCAATAGCCGCCCACGCGGCCGCGGCGTACGTGGAGCGACAACGGAGTGCAGTTGCTCAGGGTGTGCGCCGGTGATATACTCCAGCGTTCGTGACGTTGCGCAGGTTTCTTCGGGTAGTTTTCCTGACCATGGCGACCTTCTCCTCATATGCCCAGACGTTCTGGGAGGTCGAGCCGTCCCCCGACGGTGCGCGCCGGCTCCTCGAGTCGATGACGGACGAGGAGATCGTGGCTCAGGTGTTCTTGCTGGGCTGGGAAGGAGAAGCGCCGTCGGCTGAGATCCAACGTTGGCTCACCGAACGCAACATTGGCGGCGTGAAGGTGTTCGGCTGGAACGCCAACAACCTCTACACGCTTGGTTCGGCGATTGGCCGGATGCAACGCATCTCGCAACGGACGCGCACGGAGATCCCGCTATTTACCGCGACAGATCAGGAGGGAGGCTGGGTCCGACACGTCAAGGGCGCCCCCGCCCTGGCCACATCGCTCACGCCCGGGAATATGGCGATTGGCGCCACCGGGCTGCCGTATGACGCGTACCATACCGCTCGATTCATTGCCGAAGAGCTTCGAGCCGTAGGCGTCAACATGAACTTCGCGCCGACGGTAGATGTGTACGTGAATCCCGAAGCGCACGTCATTGGGCCGCGGGCATTCTCAGCGGATGCCGAGCTTACCGGGCTCCTTGGGCTCGCCTACTATCACGGCATGGAAGACGCCCGCGTTATTGCCACGGCAAAGCATTTCCCCGGCCACGGCAATGCGGCCGGTGACTCGCACGGGGTTCTCCCCGTGATCCAGGATAGCATGGACCTGCTCTGGGATCGGGAGCTGTTGCCATACCGCTATCTCATTCCGGAGGGGCTCCCTGCGGTCCTCTCCGGTCACCTGAGCTTCCCGAGCGCGGCGGGAGACGACATCCCGGCGTCAATATCGCCGTTCTTCACCCGGGAGCTCCTGCGTGACCGTCTTGGGTTTGACGGGATTGTCATCACTGATGATCTGTATATGGCGGGAGTCTGGGTCTACGGGAACCAGTTCGACTGGGGCATCTCCGAAATCGTGATTGCGGCGCTTGAGGCGGGAAACGACATGGTAATGCTCTCCCGAACGCCTGCGGTAAACGGCTATCTCTGGAACCAGGTCCTGAGCAGGTACCGGGAGGACGGAACATTCCGCACCACTATAAACGAGGCGGTGCACCGGCTCCTGACTATCAAGCTCAGATACCTGTATCACGACGATCGAGTTCCACTCGTACCGGATATGCAAGACCTTCCCTCGCAGATTCGCGTTGAGGAGGGGGCGGCGTTCTTCAGGGACCAGGCGGCACGCAGCGTGACCATTGTCAGCGGTGCCTCCATCCCATATTCATCACAACCCGGAGAGCGGGTTCTCATTGCCGGCAAGTACGGCTACTTCCTTCAAGAGGCGCAACGGGTGTTCCCTAGCGCCGATGTGTTCCGTTTCCGCGACACACTGTTCGACTGGTCCAGCGAACACGATCGGGCCCGGTTCAGCGCCATTGCAAACGACTATGACACCATAGTCTACTGTCTCTCGGATCCGAACACCCTTGAGGTTCTGCAGACAATTGAAGCGGAGCACCCGAAGGTCATTGTGATCTCAGTTCTATCTCCGATCTACTTGCGTGAGACGCCATGGGTAGACACGGCGATCGCGGTCTATGGGTGGGGGATCGAATCCTATCGCGCCGGTTTCTCCGTCCTGCTTGGCACAATGGGCGCCGGCGGAACCCTCCCAATCCACCCTTCTCCGACCACCATTGACGGCACGGCAGAGTAGCGATGAGCTGGATCGCGGCCGGCAACGCGCACCTGGAACGGTTGCTCAGATTCCTGCTGCCTCGTGAATGGGCGTGCGTCGCGGTCACCGCCGCCTTGCATGCGGCAGGCCGGGCGGAAATCCCATCCGATGGCGGAAAGCGTGTGTATGTTGACGCGGACCGCGCAGGGACCATTCGCGGCGCACTGCTGTACAACGCAGGCGGCATCTTCTACCCGGTTCTGGAACGTGATTCCGGGGTGCCGGCTACCCCACCGCCGGCCGACCTCAATGCAAGAGAGCTTCGCAAAGCGCTTGGAGCAACATTTCATAGGGTATACTCGGTGGTAGGGCGCGAACATGACGTGGCGGCGTTCGAGTCCGCGGTGAATGCGATGCCACGACAGTCGGTACGGTACTACCTGATGGTGCAGGAAACGGCGCCGGTGAGGGAGCCCGATCCGCGAGTCCCGCCGCGTCTGCGGATTCGGCAGGCAACACCGGCGGACGCTGGAGCGCTCTTTGACATACAGCGTGGGTATGAGATGGAAGAAGTGCTCCTGGACGGAAACGCCTTCAACGCCGGGGCATCAATGCGCCATTTACAGCTCACCCTGGCTACGCAGCGGGTGAGTATTGCGGAGATTCGCGGACGGGCTATTGCGAAGGCGGGCACCAACGCCCGGGGCATTCGGTATGAGCAGATTGGCGGGGTATACACCAGCCCGGAGTACCGGAACAGAGGGATTGGGACAACGCTCATGCGCACACTCATGGAAGAGATTGAGCAGGCGGGAAAACAGTGCACGCTGTTCGTGAAGCGCCACAACGCGCCGGCAATCTCCATGTACAGTAAATTGGGATTTGCCGTTCGGGATGATTTCAGGATAACGTACTATAGATAGATAGGCAGGATTACTATGAGCCCACGAAAACAAGACAACTACCGGATTCTCATGGTCACCAGCGAGGCGGATCCGTTCGCCAAGACCGGCGGCCTGGCGGATGCCGTGACCGCCTTGAGCCGGTCTCTCGCTGAGCAGGGACATGACGTGCGAATTCTCATGCCCCGGTATTACGACATTCGCCGCGATCATCTCTTCCGGCACCCGACGCCGCTGCGGATTCCCCTTGGAGAGCGGGTCTACACCGCGGCGTTGTATGAGGGCCGCTTGCCGAACTCGGCGGTTCCGGTCTACTTCCTGGACTACGAGCAACTCTACGGCCGTGAAGGCTTCTACGGTCCAGCCGGAGACGGCGATTGGCAAGACAACCTGGAACGGTTTAGCGTGCTCTCCCATGCGCCGCTCTACCTCCCGGAGTTCCTGGGCTGGTCACCGCAACTACTCCACGCCCACGACTGGCCCACCGCACTGTCTCTTCTGCTGCTCAAGCTCCCCGGGCTACGGGGGATTCTGCCGGACACTGCCGGTGTGCTCACCATCCACAACATCGGGTACCAGGGAATCTTTGATGTCGATCAGCTCCCAACAACCGGAGTGCCGTGGGAGGATCTCTCCAACTCAGGGCTTTTGCACCACAATCGGCTGAGCCTCTTGCGAACCGGAATCTGCAGCGCTGATGCAATTACGACCGTGTCCCCGGGCTACGCGCTTGAGATTCAGACGCCACGCTACGGGTTCTCCATGGATCCGGTGCTTGCCCGCCGTGGGGATGTCATCACCGGTATTCTCAACGGGGCGGACTACTCCGTTTGGAACCCGGAGACCGACCCGCATCTACTGGTCAACTACACCGCGGAGACGGTGGCCCTCAAAAACCGGGTGAAGACGGCGCTCCAGACACGGATGGGGTTGCCGGTGGATCAGACCGTACCGCTGATCGGTATGGTTTCCCGCCTGGTGAGTCAGAAAGGCTTTGAGGAGTTGCTCAGCCCCGGATACGGAGTGCTACCAGAGGTCCTGGACACGTTCCGGGTACAGTTCGTCATTGTTGGCACCGGAGATCCCAGATACGAGCATGAGCTTCGCCTGCTCGCGGACCGCTTCCCAGACCTAACGGTTCGCCTGGCGTTTGACGAACGCCTTGCACACCAGGTTGAGGCGGGCGCGGATTTCTTCCTCATGCCGTCACGGTACGAGCCGTGCGGGCTCAATTAGATGTACTCGCTGCGCTACGGCACCATCCCTATTGTCACGGCCACCGGAGGGCTCCGGGACACCGTCCAGCCGGCAACGGAGAGCGGCGGGACCGGCTTCCTCATTGAGGAGCCGTGCCCTGGTGCGATCCTGCGGGCAATAGAGCGTGCGGTCAAGCTCTGGTCGGATACGCCCAACCGCGTAGACACGCTGAGAAAAGCGGGGATGAAGCTCCGATTTGCCTGGTCGGCCGCAGCCTCAGAGTACCTCAGGCTCTACGCCGGAGTCCTCAGAGCCGTCAACAAGCCGTAGCAGCCGTTCCCTTCGGCGGGTGAGCTCCTCACGCAGACGACCATCGGCTCGCTCCAACATGCAATCCACCAAACCCAGCGCCGTGCGGCGGTCACGAACGCGGTGCTCGTAGTGCTTCGCCAGCTCCACGCCGGCGACGAGAGAACCGGCGGACCAGAGCCGCTTCCAGATCTCACACGCCGCGCCCGGATCGCCTCGCCGACGCAGCAGCCGCGCAAGAAACAGACCGGCTTTCTCGCGCTGTGTTGCCGTCCCGCTTTCAACCGCGGCGCGCAACACGTCTATGCCCCGCCTATCGCCGGCAAGAAGCAGGTATCTGCCCAGCTGGAAACGGTCCACGTTCCACGGCTCTAGGGGCGCATTGACCATACGGGCAAGCAGCCCCAGCAGCCGCGCCAACGTGACAATATCCTGCAGATGATGCTCCACCACCTCCGCGAGCACCTCCATCTTCCCCGTCTTCAGAAACGAGAAGTAGCGCTCAGGGATCTGGAAACCGGGGATATCTATCTCTCGCCTCACGTTGAGCACGTCGCGTTCCAGATCTCCAAGCGCGCACGCAGGCAGAAGACTCCGCCACATCCGCCGGGCCCAGTAGAGCAGGTCCAGATGCTGCGCGTGCAGAGGCTGGAGGCCGCACATCAGAAACCGCGTCTCAAGGAGCCGTTGATCAAATGCCCGGCCGTTGTAAGAGACCCACACATCGCCCCGGCTCATCTGTTCAGCAACAACCCGAAGGAACGCCGGCTCGCCGGGAAAGTCCAACAGGAGCGTCTGAACCACCTCCAACGCGTCGTCCACGTGATGGCCGGTGCCGACTAGAAACACCGTCGTGCCGGCGCCTCCGGAAAGACCGGTAGTCTCCGTGTCGAAGTAGACCAGACGGTCCGCATCTACCCGCTCGCCGGCAAGCATCTCCGGGACGACGGTAGAATTGTTCCAGGATATGCGGCGGCAACGCCGGCGCACCAGCGGTGCGACCTCAACCCACTCGCCAGAGACGGCCTCCGCAGCCTGGGCCGGTGCCTCAGCCGGGGCGCCCCGCGAAGAACGAAGAGCCCGAAGCATCTCCAAGCGACGCTTCAGCTGATCAGCCACGAGCGCTCCTCAACCAGTTCTTCAAGAACTCGCGAACCGCCTCTTTGGGATTCCCGTCAATCTCGTCTTGCCGGTCACGAGGCCCCACGCAGGAGGGACACCCTTCCTGGCACGGACATTCGGTGATCAACTCAAGCCCTGCTCCAAGTATCGCCTCTGCGCGCTCCAAAAACGCATCAGAGAGTCCCGACCCGCCGGGGTAGGAGTCGTAGATGTACAGGGCGGGCGCGCCAAAATGCGGATCACGCACTCGTTCAGCTACGCCTATGTCGGCAGGATCACACCGTAGAAAGACCGGCG
>CAYTGY010000028.1:0-20527 GCA_964437265.1 uncultured Spirochaetaceae bacterium
GGATACTCCCAGCAACCGGAGCTTGCGTTCCACGGGGAAGTCTGAGCTGACCGCAACCTTCAGACCAAGCGCCCGAAGCGTAGCGATGCACTCTCGAACTCCCGGATACAGCCTCACGTGGCGCAGATGCTCTTCCCAGCGGGGGATCAGGTACGAACGGATCCGGTGATCCGCATCATCCACGGAAATCCCCAGCGCTTTGCTCAAGAGCTGTGCTTGAAGCCGGCGGAGATCCTGAATAGGACGCCGCGCCCTGACCTGAATACGGATCTTGCGGAACGCAAAGAGAAGACGTGGATGCAGCGCTCCAAATGGTACGGAGCGTATGTACATGGCGTAGTTCGGATACAAGGTCCCATCTACGTCAAAGGCGACTGCTTTAATGCTCATGCTTCGGTGTTTACTGCAGATCTCCGCGCTGAAGCCGAAGCGTGAGAATGGCGGTTGCCATAGGCGCCCCACGAGCCGGCTCAAACTGCCACTGCCGCACGGCCGCGGCAACCTCTCGGTCCGCGGCAGTATAGCCGGAACTCTGCCGGAAGAGCAAGGAAGTCGGGAGTACCAGACCGGTCGCGTCTACATCGAACACAATGATGTACGTTACCTGAGCCGGGACTCTGCCGCCAAAATGCGCAGCAGTCAGCCCGGGCAACACCGGCTCGTGAACCAGGCCTCTGCCGTCACCCACCCACGTGATCTCACCCGGGAGGTCGGTGTCTCCGGGCCGATCTACGGACGTCTCTCCGTCTCCGGAATCGCGTGGTGGGGTCTCCGCGGCGCGGGCATCCGGGTCTTCAAGCCCGCGGATCACCTCACGCAACCGATCTTCGAACCCCGGCACCGACTGGTAGCGGTCCCGCAGCTCCTCACGATCGGAGACGTTCATCGTCGATTCCGCTTCCACCTCAGCCCCCGGAGTCGTTGAATCAAGTGAGGACACCCACTCCGGAGCGTCAGGATCACCGGCATCCGGCTCCGAGAACGAGAACAGCGACTCATCGCTGGTTCGCAACGTCTCCCGAGTCCGTGGAGACGCGCTCTCCGCCGTTCGTAGATCGTAGGCGTCAAAGTCCTCTTCGCTCGGTGCGCGCTCTTCAGGTTCAGGCTCGGGTTCAGGCTGGGGCTCCACCTCGCGCCGTGGCGCCTCCTGAGGGACCGGTGCAGGAGCCGGTTGTTGCTCCGGCGTGCTCCGGCTGCCGATCTCCTGGGGTTCCGGCTCAGGCGGCGGCTCCGGTTCCGGTTCCGGTTCCGGCGGCTCGGGCTCGGGCTCGGCTTCCTCCGGTTCCGTTGGTCGGGGCTCCTCCGGAGACGCGGAAGGCGCCGGAAGATATTCCGGCAGCTCCACCAACACCGGCGTTACCTCCGGGTAGTCCGCATAGCTCAGGTCCGCGAACGACAGGCCTAGCACCAGAAGCCCGTGTACTACCAGTGCGATGATCCAGCCGGCTACCAGGCGGTCGCGATCTTGTGGACTCAACGCACCCTACTCCTCGTCACTAGTGGTTCGCAACGCAACACCGCGATAGCCGTGCCGCCGCAGGGCGTCCAGAACTCGCACCAGCAACTCGTATGAGACCTCGCGGTCTCCTTCAATCACCGCGCTCTTCACCGCCGTACTCGAGGTGGATGCCGCTTCGGAATCCGCCTCGGCGTACACGCTGAGCGCGGACTCCAGCTGTCCAATCGCCACGCGTTCCCGGTTGAGATAGATCTCCTCCGGACCGGCCACGGTCACCACCAGTCGATTCAGCACGACGGGCTCAGAGCTTGTGGACTCCGGCAGATCCAGCGCGATCCCCGGAGTCATCACGAAGGTGGATGTCACCATGAAAAAGACCACGAGCTGAAACACCACGTCGATCATGGGAATGAGATCGACATTCGCGTTCGGCCGAAGTCTACGCCGGAAGTGCACGATCACGCCTCCGATGAGACGGGATTCGCCGGCAACGTCTCAACGGCTTTGGGTGAACGCTTGAGGAGCAAGACCAACTCGCTCACCCGGTTTTCCAGGTGAATGATCAAGTGGTTCACCTTGCTCACCAGATAGTTGTAGAAGATGATCGCCGGAATAGAAACAATGATGCCTGCGGCAGTGGTTATCAGCGCCTCCGCGATGCCACGCGCCAGAATGGCCGGGTTCCCGCCGGCTGCGCCAAAGTCGCCCAAGACGCCGAAGGCCCGGATATTGCCGGTGACCGTTCCCAAGAGGCCCAAAAGCGGCGCAATGTGCGCGATAGTCCCCAGCGTGGAAAGGAACCGCTCCATCCGCGGAATCTCCATGTTCGCCGCGTCGGCGATCATCGACTTGATGATCTCCTCCGAATACTCCCGATGCTCAATACCCACGCGTATGAGGTTGGCAACCGGCGACGGACCGGCCTCGCAAATCGCCAGCGCTTCATCGAAGTGTCCCTTACTCAGGGTCTTCTTCAGTCGCGAGATCAGCTGAGCGTCGTCGCTTCGAATGCGACGCAAGAACAGCAGCCGTTCGACGATGATGGCGACGGCCACCACCGACAGCGCAATGATTAGGATAAGAATGGCGCCACCGCGTTCAATCAATGTCAACATCTACGTCCTCCGGTGCCTTACAACGAAATGCGGGCAAGGAGCGAGAGCGAGAAACCTGGCTCCACGAATGGATACTCCGCCGTAACGGCGGTGCCAATGGTGGGTCGGCCGTCAGGAAGAAACGCCGCCAGCCCGTCGTGGAGCCGCAGCACGAACTCCACGCCCTCCCCGGCCTGGAAGAATCCCTCAGCATCCAGTCGCGGCATCGCCACCGACTCCGGGAAAATCTCCATGGACGCGTCCAGCGAACCGCCAAACCGCTCGCTCTCAGAGGTCATTGCAATCCCCATGCCGACCGTCGAGATGGGGTCCAAGATAGTTCGGCCAAGAAAGGCGCCGTCCCAGCTCGCCTCCAGTTGCACCGCACGGTTGACCTGCCATCCCATAAGCAACTCCGGCCGCAGTGTCACCAGCCGGATCTGGGTGTATGGAAACAGGTCCGCGGTGGCATCGTAGGGGCCAACGGAGACCGCGTTGTCCCGTACTTCCAACCGTGCCCGTGTGTCCACAAAGAGACCTGAAACGCCGGTCCAGCGGACGCCGGCGTCGGAGTGCCAGACGCGGTCGTTTTCCAACGCAGGATCGCCGCCCGACTCGCCAACCGCCAGCAACGGAATGGATTTCCACAATTCGTTAAATCGCTGCTCTTCCACGGCATATCCGCCGCGAGCGGCTATCTCCAGATTTGCCGACGGCGCCAAGCGTACCCCAACACTCCACGGGTACAGCAGCCCGTCTCCGATAGCCCAGTGCGCGCCGGCCCGTCCGTCGATGACCAGACTGTTCGGCAGCTCGATCAGCAACCCTAGGGTGGCGTCTACCCACTGCTCAGCGGGAATCACGGTCCCGGTGGTCCACCGCCCGTCGTAGCTTACGTCCAGCATCAGGTCCACCACGGAGATTGAAAGCCGCGCCTGCCCATGCGGCGCCACGAAGAACTCCGATTCTCGCGGAGCAGTCTCTCCGCCACTGACTGATTGCAGACGGGTGCTCAAGGCGGTCCGGGCATCGGCGGTGATCCCCACCAGCGGCTCGGGGGTATAGGATACCTGCGCGCTTCCCTCCAGATACCGGAGGTCCGCTGAGTAGTAGTCCGAAACGCCTTGCAGGCCCCGCTCACGCTCGTCATACCGCGCCTCAGTCTCCACCCGCCACTGGTCGCTGCCGAATCCGACCCACCCCTCGATCAGGTTCGTTGAAGCGAAGAAACCCGTCCCGGCCGGCTCAAACGCGAATCCATCACGTCCCTCGTGAGAGAACTCCAGACGAAAACGAGGATCCTCGCCCAGCTTGTACAGGCTGATGGCGCCAACCACATGATTCATAGTGCCTGCGCCTAGCTGCCCGGTACTGTAAACTGATGACACGGGCGCGCCGGTGCTCAGCTCAGGATCCGGCAATGCGGGAAGATCCACCGAAACATCAACCACCTGGACTGAGGCCGGCTCAGGGAGCGGCACCATGTCACTCTGCAGCTCAAGGTCTTCGCCTGCAGGTAAGAGGGCATCCACCTGCTCCACGGATAGCTCCTCAACCTCAAGGAAGAGCTCCGGAACTACAATCTCCGTCCGGTCCGGCTCCCCGGGGCCAACGGTCTCACCGGACTGAGCTCCCGCAACGGCTGATGAAATCATGGCCAAAGCGACCGCCACAACGGCGGCGCGCGCGTGGTGTCTGTGGTTCACCCGTCTCGCGATTCTCATTCTTCATCCTCTCGCAGCAATCGCCGCGCTTCAGTAATCCACTCCGATCTGGGAAAACTCTCCTGGAGCCGCTCCACTAGTGCACGCACCTCTTCGCGCTTCCCGATGGTTGCGTAGGATTGCGCGGCGCGCAGCAACGCGTATGCAGCCAGATCACGATTCTGAGGGTCAATCCCCGCGGCCTCCAGGAACGCGTTCCCGGCCTGCAGATAGTTCTCCACCGACGCGTAGTATTCCGCCAGCAGAAACCGCGCCTGAGCCGCCTGCGCAGGATGGCGCGCGGAGAGCGCTGCGACCTCGTTGAGCATGGGAACCACGGAACTAGGATCCACCTCCGCAGAGGTTGCTTCATAGATGACAATCCGCCCGAGCTCGATAATCGCAGCTCGACCCTCCTGGGTCGCAGCTCGTCGATTCTCTTCGATGTCGACCATCAGCTCAGCTTCTCGGTCGCTGAGACCGCTGATCAACAGCACCAACTCGTCCGACCGGCGACGGGCCTCCGCTGCCACGGCGGCTTCCGGATAGGCGGCGATCATCTCGCTGAGCAGGTTGAGCGCCTCTCGGTACTCCCCGCGCTGCTTGTATACGGCAGCCGCTTGGTTCATTGCATCCGCCCGATACGGGCTTCGCCTGAACTCATCGATAACCCGCTCCCAGAGCAACAGCGCTCCGGCGCCCTCATCCAGCTGAGCACGCGAGCGCGCCCCCCAGTAGAGTGCACCGTCCACAAAGCGGCCCTCAGGATATGCCGTGCGGTATGCAAAGAACGCCTCCTGTGCATCCCGGTACTGCTCATCTCCGAAAAGCAGTTCCGCCGTGCGGTACATTGCGTCTTCCGCCAGATTGCTCGCTGGATACTCGCGCACCAGGGCGTCCAACGCCGCCACCGCGTCGTCGGTCCGGTTCAGCCGAACCATCGCCTCGGCGTACTCGAACCACGCATCATCCGCGTAGTCGCTGCGTGGATAGTCCAGATAGACGATGCGGAACTGGACCGCGGCCGCTTCATTCCCGCCCTGCGCCGCATAGACTCGCCCAAGGAGGAATCCCGCCTCTACGGCCAACGAGTCCGAGGTCTCGTAGGACTGGACACGCTGGAGCAGCCCGGCAGCGCGCTGATAGTCGTTCACGCGGAACGCGCTCCACCCGCCCAGGTACGCCGAACGCGCGCTCAGCTCGTGCTCCGGCACCTCCTCCACCAGCCGGGAAAAACCGTCAAGTGCCGCACTGTAGTCACCCAACCGATAGTGCGACCAGGAGTCATAGTACAGCGCGTACGGGTGGATCTGCCGGATGGCGACCGAGTCGCCCGCGTCCACCGCCTGCATGGCGCCAAACTGATTGACGGCGAGCTCATAGCGCTGAAGGTTCACATACGAGAGGCCAATCACGTACCGCACTTGAAGGTACGCAACGGGGGTTGAGTCCTCCAGGTCCGGGAACATGGAGAGCGTCTCGCGTCCGGACTCCACAACCCGGTCAAATCGATCGAGCCCAAAGAGCAGCTTCAGAAAATCAAGCCGGGCAGCCACGTCCTCCGGCGCGAGGGGCAGATACTGGTACAGCGTCTGTAACGCAGCCTCCGGCCGTGAGAGCTCGGTCTCGATTCGGCTCTTTAGACGAAGGATCCGGGTGTTGCCGGACGAAACCCTGCCGGCGGCGTACTCGCGCTCAATCGCCGTCAGCGCCTCAGCCTGCCTCCCGACTGCACGAAGCGCGAAGGCGAGCTGATACACCGCCTCCATGTAGAACTCCGAGTCACGGTACCGGCTCACAAAGCTCTGAAGCGAGCTCACCGCCGCGTCATAGTCGCCGCCGCGGAGCCGAAGATTCCCCAGGCTCAGCAGCACCCGCTCGGTGTACTCACCTCCGAAATCGCTGCGGTCGACGTATTCGCTGAGAACCGCCTCCGCCTCATCCGCTCGACCACGCTGTTCGAAGAGCCTGGCCAGGTACAGCGGAACAACACCGCTGATCTCCCTACTCTGCCGGAAATCCCACACCCGCCTAAAGTAGAGCTCGGCAAGGTCGCTCCGCCCCTGCTGATAGCTCTCTACGCCCACGTTCAGCCAGAATGCCTGTAGCACGTCGGTTCGCCCTGAGAGCGCTCGCTCGGCTCTGCTCAGCACCTCCTGAGGCGTATCGTCAATCACATCCGTCTGCGCGTACACAAAGAGGCGCTGATATGCTGTTGAAGCGATCTCCGGATCCGCGCTCTCCAGTCTTCTGAAAAGCAGCGCAGCCTCCTCCGCCTGGTCGGTCGCCGCACACGACTCTGCAACATAGAGCGTGATCCGGCTGGTCCACTCGGGGGCCACGGCGGTCGGATTCACCGTTCGATACAGCGCAATGGCATCAGCATGACGATCCTGCCGGACGTACAATCCCAGCAGAAGCGCGAGCCCGTAGGACTCATCAGCGGGCTGCCCGGCTTCAGCCACGAGTGTCTCCAGCGAGGCGATCGACCCGTCCTGGTCTCCGGCCTCCAACTGCGCGAGCGCGCGGTGTAGCAACGCTTGCGAACGAAACCCTTCTTGACGGTCTGACTGCAAAAACACCGACAGGTCGGCTACCGCTGCCGGATACTCGCCCAACTGGTAGCGCGCAACCCCTTTCCAGAAGGGCACCAGAGGAAGGTACCGCGTGGACTGGAACCGACGCTCCACGCGCTGTAGCCGGGAGAGCGCCTCCTCATACCGCCCAAGGCGATAGAGACTAACCGCAATCCGGTACTGTGCGTCGGGAACGTATTGGCTTACCGGATACTCGCGCACCAGCGCCATGTACCGGTCCAACGCCAGCTCAAAGTCCTGAGACTGAAAGCGGCGCTCGGCTTGTTGGAATAACTCTGCGTCTGATTGCTGCGCAGCGACAACACCGGTCGACAGCGCAAAAACGACGAGCAGTAGGCGTTTCATGCTCTAAACCTACCCCAGCCGGGACCGGTCTTCAACGAACGTCGTCAGTATGAAATCCGCGGCGGCGCAAAGCGGTCCGTTCCGGCAACACGAACCAGGTGGATGTAGTCCCCGCTATACCGGGCGTCCAGAGACTCCAGGCTCGTTTCAACATTTCGCTCCATCACGGCTACCCGGAAGAGCCCATCATTGTCAAAGTACGGGAACAACACCACAACGTGAATATGTTGACGCAAGACCGGCGCCGCACCAAACTCCTGATTGACGCTGCCAAGGTAGAAGGTTCCCGGCTCAGCCACTGCCAGTAGATAGAGAATCTGCTGGAGCTCCGCAACCGGATATCCCATGTCCTCAACGTACGTATGAAATCGCACCTGTCTCACGTCCGCATCCTCCGGATGCACCGCGTTCCCTTGTGCTCTAGACAATACCGCGGTCGCCAGGTTACGCGTCCAATCCAGCCCGAAGTATGGATCTCGCTCCTCCTCATTCGCGCTGCTCCAGCGGTTCCCGCGAAGATCCAGGTGTTTCTCCTTCAACTCGGAGATGGTCAAGTAGTGGCCGAAGAGCGGCCGGCAGACGCCGTCCACAATCCACTTGGCGAATCCCGAGCAGTTAAACCCGGGCTCCTGCCCTTGCATGATCAATGACTCGATGAAGACCAGATTGCCCTCTGCATCCATTGCCCCATCCTCCGCGTCCGGAAGCGACGGGAGCGCACCGCGTGCACGCGTGACCATGGTGCGCAGCGCGTCGTAGCGGGGATCATTGCTGTCAGGGTAGAAGAGCGCCCAGTCAACACGCCCTGAGCTGACTGAGATCAACTGCTCCAGCGGAGCGGTCATGATTGCGTCAATAGAAAGCGGCACCACCAGCCGCTCATACAGCGGGTAACCGGCAAGGTAGACCGTCATCACCGAACGCGTTTCCCCGTCCGGCCGGATTCGGGCAAAGAACCGTGGGTCAGAGCGAAGGAAGATCTTGAGCTGGTCCACCGCTCCGGTTGAGCGCTCCCTGCGGAGGATGTATGTCCCCGCCGAATACAACGGAAACTCACCCCTAAGTTCATTCACAAACAGGAGGTAGGCATGTGTTCCGGTTTGCTCTGTGGTTATCCGGACGCGCGGACCGCCAAGCCGCGGCTCTACAATCTGGTCCGGAAGCCGCAGCAGATCCCTGAGCGACGCGCGAATGTACTCGTGCGCGGCCATACGGATCTCGCTGTGGTCGGGAATCCGGGCCGCCACATCTGATCCTTGTGGGACCGCAGCGACACTCCCAGCTGCGGCAAGGATCACCCCCGCCGCAGCCGCCATTCGACTATGCCTCAGATTTCTCGACCTCATTGCTCTGATTATCGACCATGTGTGCGCGCAGCTTCTGTAGCGCCGTGAACAATTCATGGCGGATCTCGTTGATGCGCGCGTGTGCGTCCGGGCGCGAGCCCGATCGTTCCTCCATCAGCCTGGCCGCCGCTCCAGGTACGGTGTAGTGCAGATCCTGGACCAGGTGTTTTACCCGCGCGAGCAGCTGAAGATCTCCGGAGGTGTACAAGCGCCGTCCGGCTAGACTCTTGGACGGACTCAGCAGCTCAATGCTCTGTTCCCAGTACCTCACCACATGAGGTTTGAGATCAAGGACCGCGCAGACCTCACTGATAGAATACCGCTCACTCACGAACGTTCACGCAACTCCATTCGAATTGGAATCTTGTCCAGTGCAAATGTAGCTCTGATCTTGTTCTTGAGAAACTGCGTGTAGGCCTCAGGAAACGCGTTCTTGCGATTGACGAACAACACGAACGTTACCGGAAGACGCGCCACCTGCGTGACGTACCGAATGCGAAACGGGCGATGCTTGCGCATGGGCGGCGGGGTGTGAGCCACCCACTCGCGGACTGCACGATTGAGTTTCCCGGTCTCCACTCGCGTTCGCAGCTGACCGCTGACCGTGAGGACCGTCTTCAGCAACTTCTCAACGCCGCTTCCGTCCAGCGCGGACAACGCCACAATGGGAGCGAACGCGACTATTGGAAAAAGGAACCGTATCCGGTCACTCACCGCCTCAAACTGATTCCGAACGCGCGGCAACAGATCCCATTTGTTAAGCGCTAGGATCAGGCCACGGCCGCGCTCTACCACGAGGTTCGCAATCTTCTTGTCCTGCTCGCTCAGCCCCTTCTCTGCGTCGATCATCAGCACCACCACTTCAGCCTGAGCGATGGTGTCTATCGCTCTGGTCACTGAGTAGTATTCAATAGCCTCCGAGACGCGACTCTTGCGCCGGATTCCGGCGGTGTCCGCAATGCGGAACTGGGTATCCTGCCGGTCGAACCGCCCCTCAATGACGTCCCGAGTCGTCCCCGGCTCATCCGCAACGAGTGATCGTTCGGTTCCTACCATGCGATTGGCAAGTGTCGACTTCCCGGTATTCGGCTGACCTAGAATCGCGATCGAGATGAACGGCGGGAACCGCTCTTCCACGTCGCCGACATTCGCCGCCGGCGCTCCGTCCGGGTGCTCGCCGGTGGAATCATCATCTTCCACCGACGATGCGGGCAGCCGTTCGGCAATAGCCGCAATCAGCTCCTCCATCCCCCGTCCGTGAGCGGCGGAGACCCCAACGACCGGCTCAAACCCAAAACGGTGATGCTCCCAGATGAGGTCCTCACGGCTTTCGGTGTCAATCTTGTTCACAGCCACTACGACGCGTGAGGCGTGGGGCCGCAACACCAGCACGAACTCTTCATCCTCCGCGGTTACCCCCGTGCCGTCCACCACGAAGACTACTACGCTCGCGGACTCAATTGCACCCACCGCGCGTGCGGAGACCGCCTGCGCCATCTCATCACCGGAGAGCGTGTATCCTCCAGTGTCCACCAACTCCACCTGATGGCCTTCCAGCTCAGTGCGAACCGCCACCACATCCCGCGTCACGCCCGGCGTAGCATCGGTGATGCTGCGCCGGCGACCGACGAGGCGGTTGAACAGCGTTGACTTACCCACGTTTGGGCGCCCAACAATAGCAACGGTCGCCGTGCCCCGCGCGGCGCTAATAGACGGTGAGCCCAAATCGTTCCTCCATCAGCTTCCGAAGAAACTGATCAACTTCCTTAAAGGTCTTCATCTCAATTGCCTGTCCCACAACCTCTTCCGCTTCGCGAAGCGACACATCGCGTATGATCCGCTTCACCTCCGGGATACTGCCGGAGCTCATGCTGAACTCATCCAGACCAAGACCGAGCAGCAGCACCGTGGCGAGGGGGTCGCCCGCCATCTCTCCACACATCGCCGCGGTGATTCCCTGCGCGTGGGCGTTGTCAATCACCAGGTGGATCAACCGTAGCACGCCCGGGTGAAACGGCTCATACAAGTATGCGATCTTCTCATTCCCCCGGTCTACAGCGATGGTGTACTGAATCAAGTCATTCGTGCCTATTGAGAAGAAGTGGCTCCTGCGCGCCAGAATATCTGAAACCATGGCTGCCGAAGGCGTCTCAATCATAATGCCGACCGGCACGTTCTCATCAAAGGCGATCTTGCGTGTGCGGAGGTCGTCCTGAACCGAAAGCAACACCTCGTAGGCCTCAGAGAGCTCCTCGAGCCCGGAAATCATGGGGAACATGATTGCCAACTTGCCGTGCACGCTCGCTCTGTAGAGCGCTCGCAACTGTGTTCGGAAGATCTCCTGATTGGATAAACAGAACCGGATCGCCCGCCACCCCAGGATCGGATTCCGCTCGCTCAAACCCGGAAGACCGGGAACCATCTTATCGCCACCCACATCAAGCGTCCTGATGGTGACCGGCTTCTCACCCATCGCCTCCAGCACGTACTTGTACGCGTGGAATTGCTCATCCTCAGTGGGGATCCTTCCGGGGCGGAGAAACAGGAACTCGCTACGGTACAGACCAATCCCATCCGCCCCGTGTGCCGCCACAGCATCCACCTCATCCGGGACCTCTATGTTTGCCTTGAGCGCCACCAGCTTGCCGTCTCGCGTCTCCGCCGGCAACTCCGTGAGCCCCATCAGCTGTACCTCATGGCGCCGCCACGCCTGCTGCTGCTCCACGAAGCTCTGTAGCGTCTCCTGGTCAGGCTCAACAATGACACGCCCGTGATTCCCATCAACAATCAGCGGCACACCGTTGCGGACGTGTGCAGTGATCTCCGTAAGTCCCAGTACAGCCGGAATCTCAAACGCGCGCGCCAGAATGGCAGTATGGGAGGTCTTCCCGCCGGCATCCATGACAATCGCCTTCACATTACGCTTGTCCATCGCGATTGCATCCGACGGCATCAGATCGTGCACGACCAGCACTATCTCTTCCTGCAGATCAGCCAGCGAAATGCGCTCGCGGTACATCAAGTGGTTGAGTACGCGGTTCAGAACATCTCGCAAGTCGGACTGGCGTGACCGCAGGTGTTCGTCGGTTGAGAGGTTGAGCTTGCTAATCAACTGCTGGACGCGGGAATGCAGGACAGACTCTACGTTGTGATGCGTCGAACGGATGTCGCTCTCTATCTGGAGCGAGAATTCCTCATCCTGCAACATCATCAGGTGCGCATCAAGGATCGCGATATGGTCATTGCTCATCTCCTCCTGCGCCCGAGCTTTGAGCTCCAACAGCTCGGCCTCCGCTCGGCCCACGGCGCTACGAAAGCGTTCCAGCTCCGCCGGAACGTCCGCGTCCGCAATCTCGTACCGGGGAACGGTAGGATGGTCTTCCAGATAGAGAAACGCATTGCCAATGGCTATCCCGGGAGAAGCAGAGATCCCGCTAAGCTCCTGCATGGTATAGAGTACTATACGTTCATGTAGCAGTGCTGTCAAACTGCAAAAGCCGCCACGCCGGTTCGCCGATACTAACAGTAGATATGGCTCGAACGTCAAAGAAGCGCAGATCATCGGTGGGAGTCCTCTTCTGGGTTGCCGTTATCCTCCTCATACTGGTTGTCTTCCTGGCCAATCGATCACGAATCCAAGAAGTGCTGGACTCAACCGGACTCCTCACCGTCATACACGAACGCTTCTCCCGCAAGGAGGAAGCGCAGCCGGAGTCCGTCCCCGAAGAGTCCGACGTGGAGGTGGATACCGAGCGGCCACCCGTTACGCAGCCACCCGCCACCCGGGGTGCCGGTGATGACGGCACCCCGGCGGCAGAACCGCGTCCCTCCCAGCCGGACAACGAACGCCCTGAGCCCGAACCACCGCCGGCTGACGAAGCCGTGCAGCAGAGGCAGGATCAGCAGGAAGAGACCCGCATGGTGGTCACGTCCGCCGAGCCGCCGAACCAACGTCGATCAACGATCTATTACATCCGGGTCACCGAAGACGGGCGCGTTCATCCGGAGAATGTGGTCAGGACGGTGCGCTACGGAACCAGCCCGCTCACGGAGACCATACGCACCCTCCTTGCCGGTCCCACCAGCGGAGAACTTGACTCAGGGCTGCTCAATCTCATCCCTGAAGGGACGGAGCTCATCTCTGCACGAGTGGAGAACGGTGTCGCCTATCTCAACTTCAACGACAACTTCCGCTTCAACCCCATGGGCCTTGACGGCGTAGTGGCGCAGCTGAAGCAGATTATCTACTCATCTACCGAGTTTCCCACCGTTACCCGCGTCCAGTTTCTTGTCGAGGGGCAGGTCCTTGAGTACCTGGGAGGCGAGGGAGTGTTCGTAGGCGCACCGCTCGGCCGCGACGCCTTTAGCTGAGCCCACGATACGCCTCGAGCACCTCATCGAGCGGCCGCCATGGCGAGGAGCGCACCAGCGCAAGAAACTCGCGGTTGCCGCCGGTTCCCGTGACCGGACTCTCCAGCACCCGTTCAACAAACGCCCCGTCTTCCCATAGACGTCGGGCCACGTCGTCAATGATTCCGACAACGTATTCGAAAGGGACTACGCCTTCGAACTCCGCCGCAGGCTCGCGCCACTCGAATTGCGGCTTGATGAGCACAACCGCCCAACCCTCCGTGGTAAGTGAGAGCAGATGCCGCGCAGCCCCGGATAGAGAGCGAAAACTGAGGTCCGCCACGGCTGCCTGGGCCGGCGGGGTGAGATGCCCTACCCGCATTATGTTGGTCCGCTCGTGCACCACCACGCGCGGGTCGCTTCGCAGCCGGAAGTCCAGCTGGTTGTACCCTACGTCCACCGCATGCACCGCCGCGGCTCCGTGCCGCAGGAGGCAGTCGGTGAAGCCGCCGGTGCTGGAGCCCGCGTCTACGAACACCTTGCCGTCAACCGGAAGCTCCCAGGTCGCAAGCGCGTGTGTCAGCTTGATCCCCCCGCGCGAGACGTACTGCCGCGTTGACCGCTGCACGTGGATCTGGGCGTTCTTGCCGACCTTGTGTTTGGGATCACGAACTCGCTCCCCATCCACACGGATCTCACCACACATCACCCAGGAGAGTAACTCATCGCGCGAGCACTGGGGAAACCGTTGGCGCAGTACGGTAATGAGCGGTTTCACAATCTACACCAGAGAAAAGACCTCTACTCGTTGTATCGATTGAGCCGTTCCGGTCTCCGCATCAATCTGAACCGCCACGCCGTGTATAGTCGCCGGGTTTGCACTGACCTCATTCTTGAGCGGCATCTGTGTCAGCGATCTCCGTACGCTCACCTCAGGATCAAACCCAATCACGCTATCTCGAGGACCGCAGGACCCAAGGTCAGTGATGTACGCAGTGCCGTTTGGAAGAATGCGCGCATCATCAGTCGCAATGTGCGTGTGCGTTCCCACTTGCACGCTGATCTCACCGTCCAGGTACAGCGCGAGCGCTTCCTTCTCCTCTGTCGCCTCCGCGTGGAAGTCGAGCAGAATCACTCGCGTCTCCTTCTGGATTGCGGGAAGCATCTCTTTGGCCTTGCGGAATGGGCAATCGATGGTTGCCAGGCGTTTCCGTCCCTGGAGGTTCATCACGGCAACCTTGGTGCCGCGCACCTCCACAATACAGCTGCCGTGACCGGGGTTTCCCGGCGGGTAGTTCGCCGGGCGAAGAATCCGCGGCTCATCATTGAGGAGGCGAAACACCTCCTTTTTCTGCCAGATGTGGTTTCCGGTTGTCATTACCGAAACACCGGCCTCGAAGAACGTCCCGGCGATCTCCGGGCTCACCCCAAAACCGTCCGCGGCGTTCTCCACATTCAGTACGACGATATCCGCATCGTGCTTCTTGACGAGGCCCTTGAGCTGCGAGAAAACGGCCCTGGCGCCGGACTGTCCAATGACGTCGCCAAGCATCAGGGCCGTGATAGTAGTACTCACCTTACCGAGCGTACTCCACAATCCGCGTCTCCCGGATCATGGTCACCTTGATTCTGCCGGGGTAGCGGAGTTGCGCCTCAATCCGTTTGGCGATCTCCTTGGCGATCTCCTTGGCCCCGCCGTCACTGACCGTTTCATGGTTCACCATGATGCGAAGCTCTCTACCGGCCTGTATCGCGTACGCCTTCTCAACGCCGTCAAAATCCTCCGCAATCTTCTCAAGGTTTTCCAGGCGCTTGATGTAGTTGTCCAGCGTCTCACGCCGTGCACCGGGCCGGGAAGCGCTGATTGCGTCGGCAATCTGGACTATGACGCTCTCCGGACAGCTGTGCGGCACATCGCCGTGGTGAGCTCCCACCGCGTTGATTACGCGCTCTTCCTCACCGATCCGCTTGATCAGCTCCACGCCCAGTTCAACGTGGTTGGAGTCCCCGTCGCTTTCTATGCCTTTGCCTACATCGTGCAGCAACCCGCCACGACGAGCTATCTCAGGGTCCGCTCCAAGCTCAGAGGCGAGCATTCCGGCCAGGATCGCAACCTCCTTGGAGTGTTGCAGGACATTCTGTCCATAGCTGGTTCGGTACTGCAGCCGTCCGATTCCCCGCACGCCTTCAGGTGGCATGTGGTGTATCCCCAGATCAAAGAGAACACGTTCGCCCTCTTCGTAGATGGTCTGACTGATCTCCTGAGTGATCTTCTGGACCACCTCCTCAATCCGGGTGGGGTGAATCCGCCCGTCGGAGATGAGCCGCTCAAGACTGCGCTTCGCAATCTCCTTTCGCACCGGGTCGAAGCACGAAACAACCACCGCCTCCGGCGTATCGTCAATGATAATGTCCACTCCGGTGAGCGTCTCAAGAGTCCGGATATTCCGACCCTCGCGGCCGATTATCCGGCCCTTCATCTCATCATTCGGCAGAGATACCGACGCAACCGTTACCTCCGCGTTGACCTCACTTGCCATACGCTGGATGGTGGAGATCAGGATTTCGCGGCCACGACGCTCGGCGGTGACCTGCCCTTCCTGCTCGACCTTGTTCACGTACGCCTGCGCGTCGTGCCGGGCTTCGTCCTGGAGCGACTCGACAAGCTGTCGCTTTGCCTCTTCGCTCGTCAGGCCGGAAACTCGCTCAAGCTCTTCCTGCCAGCGGTGCTCTTGCTCCGCCAGAAGGCTCTCCGTCTCTGATATCGCGCGTTCACGATCCGTAATCGCGCCCTGTTGCCGTTCGACACCGGCCAGCTTCTGTTCTAGGTTTTCTTCCTTTTGCAGCAACCGCTTCTCGAAGCGCTGCAGTTCGCCACGCTGCTCGCGGAACTCGCGTTCTTGCTCATTTCGTTCTCGGAGAAGCTCATCTTTTGTCTCAAGAATCATCTCCCGCTTTAGAGCTTCAGCATCCTTAACCGCATCTCTCTTCAGCCGCTCCGCCCGCTGTTCGGAAGAAGACAACTGAAACTTGGCGTATAGCCACCTAATTAACCAACCTAGAAGAGCTCCAGCCAGTGGAAGGGCGATCCATACAAGAATATGCATCCAATCCCCCACGTACTGTTTGTAATTGGCAAACTTAGCCGTCGCCACCCGGTTTGTCAAGCACGGAGTTCTTGAGGATCATGCGGTGCGAGGAGTTTTTGGAGATTCAGTCCCAGACGATGTCGTCCAGCGTGAAGACGACCTCGGTTGCGAGCTCTAAGTTCACGTCCCACTTGATATAGCGGTCGCCGTCTACGTCGACAAGCATGATGTCATACACGTAGGTGTTGAAGCGCTCAACATCCACCTCAACCCGGTAGTCTTCGCGGTGGTGAATACGCTGCCACTCTTCGAGCTCCTGCACACCGGCCTCCCAGTCGTCCGCCTGCGCGGGAGCGATCCACACCTCGCGTATCGCATAGCTGGTCTGGTTCACAATGTCCAGCCACGCGAAGGCGGCATCCGCACGGATGCTCGCGCCGCTGCCGGCAAAGTCATCAAGGGTGATCCGGACGATGCGCGAATCAGTGGAGTCCCACTCCCACACCAGATACTCGTTCTCATTTGAGTCGATTGCCCGAATGTCGAAGCGCGGACCGCCGCCACGAACCCGCGCGCGGAATGATCCGCCCGATTCCATTACCTGGTTCCCGAGCAGGTCCTGTCCCCAGGTGTCTGCGCTCGCCTCTGAAGCATAGAGGAAATAGATAGTCACGCCGGTATCGTTTCGGAAGGTGATATCGGTTGTCTGGCCGGCTGCGATGGTCGCAACCAACAGCAGCGTGAAAACACCGATTGCGCGGATTCGGCGCATCAAGTCCTCCTTGCGTCACCCCCATGATACACCATTGCGTGGAAAAGTTCACCGGCGTTCGCCTTGTCTTCCGCCTCCGGGAGAGCTACCATGAACTCGTGAAACGGCACCAGCTACAGGCAGTGGAGCTCCAGAATGAGATCGAGGCCGGGTTTCTTTCCTCCGTGCTCAACGACGAGGGAATCCCGCATGCCGTGAGAAGTTACCATGACTCCGCCTATGACGGCATCTATCAGTCCCAGCTGGGCTGGGGTCACGTGGAAGCGCCCATCGAGTACCACACCCAAATTCGCGAGATCCTCGACGATCTGCGTTCGTCCCGCGACACGTAGCCGATTGTGCACTCGGTCACGCTTGTCAGCTGCGTCCATGTGTGGTACGTTCGGTCGGCCGGCGGCCGATGCTCGGTCGCCGGCCGAATTCTGCTGATCATTGCTTCGTGATTGGGTACAATCACTGATGAGGGGCCTATGGACCATCTTGATCTGCTCGAGAATACGAGCGTCTACATACTCAGAGAGGCATATGCCAACTTCAAGAGCCTGGGAATGCTCTGGTCCATTGGAAAGGACTCGACGGTGCTCCTGTGGCTCGCTCGCAAAGCGTTCCTGGGACACGTCCCGTTCCCGCTGATCCACATAGACACCGGGTACAAGATCCCTGAAATGATCGACTATCGTGACCGCCTGACGCGCGAATGGGGACTGACCATGATTGTCGGTCAGAACGAGCAAGCGCTCCGGGATAAGGGAACGTACCCGGACGGCGCCCTCACGCGCATGCAGTGCTGCGCTGCGCTCAAGACAAAAGCGCTCAAGCAAACTCTGGACGGCACTGGGACCCGCTATCGATTCAGTCACGCGGAGGGTCGCTACGTGGAGGACACCGACAGGCAGCCCTACGCGGGCATCATTGCCGGCGTTCGCTCAGACGAAGAGGGGTCGCGGAGCAAAGAGCGGTACTTCTCTCCGCGTGACATGAAGAACGACTGGAACATCGCCGAGCAGCCGCCTGAGTTCTGGAATCAGTTCAAGACTGAGTTCGCCCCGGGCACTCACGTGCGTATCCACCCGTTACTGGACTGGACTGAGCTGAACATCTGGGAGTACATCGAACGCGAGTCCATACCGACCGTGAGCTTGTACTACAACCAGGGGGACGGAAAACGGTATCGATCGCTCGGGTGCTACCCGTGCACCTTTCCCATAGCCTCGGAGGCCCGGAACCCGCGTGAGATCATTGCTGAGCTCGAATCAGGTCAGCTGCGCAATGTTGCTGAGCGCTCGGGACGCGCACAGGACGCCGAAGACGGCGGCCTGGAGACACTTCGCAAGAGCGGCTACATGTAGGGACCGACCCGGATGCGCCACGGCGGCGACCAATGAGTAGGAGAAACCGATGAGCGATCAAACCACGCTGACCGAGCAGGCTGCGACGGCGACGGACACCGCCTTTGGCACACGCTCGCGAGCCCAGATGAACATTGTCATTGTTGGCCATGTTGACCACGGGAAGAGCACCATCGTCGGGCGCTTGCTCGCGGACACCGGATCGCTTCCTGAAGGCAAGCTTGCGTCGGTGCGCGCATCCTGTGAACGCAACTCCAAACCATTCGAGTACGCGTTCTTGATAGACGCGCTCAAAGACGAGCAGTCGCAAGGTATTACCATCGATTCCGCCCGAGTGTTCTTCAAGACTCCGCTTCGCGACTACATCATCATCGACGCCCCGGGGCACATCGAGTTCCTCAAGAACATGGTCACCGGTGCGAGTCGTGCAGAGGTCGCGTTCCTCGTCATTGACGCTGCTGAGGGCATTCAGGAGAACTCCCGGCGCCACGGCTATCTGCTCTCGATGCTCGGCGTCCGGCAGCTTTGCGTCATCGTCAACAAGATGGACCTCATCGACTACGACCATAAGCTCTACCGGCGCATCGTCAGACGGTACCGACGGTTCCTCAAGAACCTGGACATGGATCCTGAGACGGTCGACTTCATCCCGGCCAGCGGGATGGCTGGAGATAACATTGCGGCACGCTCGCACAAGATGCCGTGGTATGAGGGACTCACCGTGGTTGAGCGGCTGGACTCCTTCACCAAGGAACCGCCCCGGGACGCGCTTCCGTTTCGGATGCCCGTCCAGGACGTCTACAAGTTCACCCGTTACGGAGACTCGCGGCGGATTGTCGCGGGAACGGTCAACACGGGCCGGATAGCAGTTGGAGATACGGTCGTTTTCTATCCCTCCGGCAAGCAGAGCACCGTAGCGTCATTCGAGGCGTTCAGCGCAGAGCCACCCCGTGAGGCGCAGGCCGCATCCGCCACCGGATTCACTCTGACCGAGCAGATCTACGTGACGCGTGGGCAGGTCGCGTGCCGCGCTGCGGATCCACCTCCGTTGATCGGCAATCGGGTCCGAGTGAACCTCTTCTGGCTTGGCAGGAAGCCGCTCACGAGTGACCGAGAGTACGTCCTCAAGATGGGCTCACAACGGGTTGGCGCACGGCTACAGGAGGTCACCCGGGTTATCAGCGCCTCCTCGCTCAAGGCAAAGAAGCACCAACAGGATATTGAGCAACACGACGTCGCGGAGGTTATACTCTCTCTGGAAAACGATGTCGCCTTTGATCCCGTGGAGCGAATCCCAATCTCCAGCCGCTTCGTACTGGTTGACGACTACGAGATCGCCGGCGGTGGCATTGCTCGTGGCTTGGTCACCGACGATCACAGCTGGATCCGAGACAACGTGATGCTGCGCAACTTCAGGTGGCAGCGGAGCCATATCGCCCCGGCGGTCCGCGCTGAACGATACAACCAGCGGGCCACGCTCCTCATGCTCTCAGGCCCCACCGAGTCCGGGAAACTGGAGATTGCAAAGGCGCTGGAGGAGCGGCTCTTCGGCGACGGAAAACTGGTCTACCTGCTTGGAATCGGCAACGTGGTCCACGGTCTGAGCTCCGACCTGGAAGAGGGGCCGCGGTCCCGGGAAGAGCACATCCGCAGACTCGCAGAGGTGGCCCACCTCTTCCTTGATGCGGGCATTATCCTGATTGTCACCGCTGACGACTTGCGCAATGAGGACATTGAGCTGGTCAAGGTGCCGGTGAACCCCGCGGACATCATCACCGTTTGGGTTGGCGATGAAGTGACAACAAACCTCCAGCCTGACGTGGCATTGCCGTCAAGGGCCAATGCTCCGGACGCGGTTGGTAGTATCAAGGCGATGCTGCGCCGGCGCGGAGCCATCTTCACCGTGATGTAGGAGCCGTATGGAACGCCACTACCGCCTCGAGTGTCTTGATACCGGAGAGTTGCTTGACGACGACACGTCGCTCCTGTCCAACCCCCGCGCCACGCGGCCGTCGTTCTTGCGTGCGCGATACAGCGCAACGCGGTTTGCCCCCGCACCGCATGATCAGGGCCTCTACCGCTTCAGGGATTTTCTGCCGATCGGCCGCACGCTCAACGGGTCCGCGGCCCCCGTTACCTACCAGAGCAACAATCTGGCCGCACAGCTGGGGTTGAAGCGCCTATTCCTGACGTTCTCCGGTTACTGGCCTGAGCGTAGCGCGGGGATGCTTACCGGAACGTTCAAGGAATGCGAGGCCTACAGTGTCTGTGCACGCATTGCGGCAGCATACAACAAGATCCTGGTGGTCGCCTCCGCAGGAAACACGGCACGCGCATACATCAGGGTCTGCAGCGCCAACCGGATCCCGCTGATGGTGGTGGTACCGGAAGACAACTTGGCGTCGATCTGGAGTGTCGGTCCC
>CAYTGY010000029.1:0-20417 GCA_964437265.1 uncultured Spirochaetaceae bacterium
GATCTGTTCACGACGTTTGCGAATATTATGTCCGGCCTGGCGCCGGAGCGGATAATCGACCTCTACGAAGAGGTATCCATAAATGAGAAGCTCACGCTCATCAATGAGCTGTTGGATACCCGCGGAGAGTTTTCATTTGCAGATCTGTTGGTGCGCGAGGGCTCAATGATGGACCTGGTCTGTTCGTTCCTGGCGCTGCTGGAGGCGGTCCGTAGCAAGCGAATACGTGTCTTCCAGAATCGGCTGTTTGGTGACATCAAGATTCGTGGTTATCAGATGGAGGGCTCTGCGTGACGCTTGAATCAGAGGCGGCACTCATAGAAGCGGTCCTGTACCTGGAGGTGGATCCCGTTGATTTGTCCACCTTAGTTCGCATTACCCGTCTGTCTCGGGATGCGGTTCTGGGCGCGCTCACCGAACTGAAGGAGCATTTTAGCCAATCGTCACATGGGCTGGAGATCATCGAGCTGGCCGACGGGTACACGTTGTCTCCAAAAAAGTCGATGCAGCCAAGCCTGCGCGATCGCTACGGTCGGAAGAATGATCAGCGGCTCTCCCGCGCTGCCATGGAGACGCTTTCCATAATCGCCTATTCGCAGCCAATTACCCGGGCGGAGATTGAAAACCTGCGCGGTGTTAATCCGGACGGAATGATGCGGCTACTTCTGTCGCGGCAATTGATCAAGGAGGTGGGGAAAAAGGATGCCCCGGGAAAACCGGTGCAGTACGGGACCACGCGGGAGTTCCTCAAACTATTCCGGCTGAGCAGCATTGCCGACCTGCCAAAGCTGGATGAAGCGGACCGACGCAGATTCGCACGGGAGTCGGATGAAGAAGAGTGAGGAGGTGCGGCTACACGTCTATATGGCTCGTTGTGGCGTCGCCTCACGCAGAAAGTGTGAGGATCTGATCGCCGCCGGTCACGTCTCGGTGGACGGGCAACCGGTCACGACCCTCGGCGCCCGTGTGCATCCGGACGCCGATGTGCGCGTTGATGGTCGCCGTATTCGTATGGAGGCGCGAAACGTCTATCTTGCACTGAACAAGCCGAAGGAGTATCTCTGTTCTGCCGTGGACCCGGAAGGCCGTCCGTTGGCGCTGGACTTATTGCGGCCCCACTTCTCTGAGCGGCTCTTCAGCGTGGGGCGTTTGGACTTTCTCTCCTCGGGGCTGATCCTCTACACCAATGACGGTGAGTTCGCCCGTGCCGTCTCCCATCCATCCTCCCGCATTGAGAAGGAGTACCGGGTGGACACCAAGCGGCCGATTCCCGTTGAGAAACTCGAGGAATACCGGTCTGGGTTGACCGTGGAAAGTGAGCGGTACCGCTTGGTATCCTACGAAATGAAGAACCCGCGGCGAGTGCATCTGACGCTGGTAGAGGGCAAGAACCGGGAGATCCGCCGCGTCTTTGCCTTGTGGAGGATTGGCGTGAAGCGCATTCACCGCGTCAGAATCGGCACAATCCACCTCAAGGGGCTTCCTCCCGGATCGTACCGGCATCTGACGCAGAAAGAGGTGGACTGGCTCAGTCGGCGTGCATCCCCCCGGGGCGGCCAATGATTGTGGCCATAGACGGCCCTGCCGGTAGCGGTAAGAGCAGCGTGGCACGGTGCGTAGCTAACCGACTTGGCCTGTACTATCTGAACTCGGGCCTCTATTACCGGGCGATAACCTGGGCCGTGCTACAGGCCGGCGTTAGTCTTGAGGACCGCGAGTCGGTAGGCAAGCTGGCGTCAAGGCTGTCGCTCAAGCCGACGGATGGTGGGCTGATAGTAGACGGGGTGGATCGTCGCGGCGAGCTGCGAACGCCGGAGGTGGATCGGGCCGTGGCCCATCTTTCCGGAATTCACGAGGTTCGCGAGACTGTTAACCAGCATCTGCGGTCCGCCGCCGTTGAGCGCGAGTTGGTCGCCGAGGGACGGGACATGACGACCGTTGTGTTTCCGGATGCTGACGTGAAGGTGTACCTGGACGCGAGTCTTGAGGCTCGAGCGCGGCGGCGGCTGGGAGAGCAAGGCGGGAAAGATCTTGCCCGGATGATGCGCCTCATCGCTGAAAGAGATAGGATTGACCAGGAAAAGGCGTTTGGACCGTTGATTCGATCCCCGGAGGCATTGTACATTGATACCTCAGGCTTGACGCTGGACCAAGTTTGTGACACTCTGTTACGCACCATTCATTCCACATGAATAGCGGTACAAATAACACAGGAGTATTGGGATATACATGACAGACAGGGACGTTCAGAATGGCGACACGTCTATGCAACAACAGCTGCAGGAGGCTCTGCAGGAGGAGTTCCTCAAGCCGCTGAACGAGTTAGAGGTAGGCCAGCTCGTTGAGGGAACCGTCATTCAAACCGGCCCAGAAACAACATTTGTCGACATCGGCTACAAGTCGGAGGGGCGTGTTCCTACCGAAGAGTTCGATGAAGCTCCATCGGTTGGTGACACGGTGGATGTCGTGCTTCTCAACAAGGAGACCACGGCCGGTGGCGTGATCGTCTCCAAGCGAAAGGCAGACGAGAAGCGTTTCTGGAAGGAACTGAAGGACGCCTTTAACGAGCGGAAGCCCGTGAAGGGACGTATCGCCAAAGCGATCAAGGGTGGGTTTGAGATCGATCTAGGCCACAAGATCCGCGCGTTCAACCCGATTTCCAAGATCGATCTTCGCCGGGTTGAGGTGCCGGAGGAGTACGTCGGAATGGACACGTACTTCTACGTGGAGCGCGTCTACAGCGAGAACCGCGTTAACATCGTGCTTTCGCGGCGATCATGGCTGGAAGAAGAGGTTGCGCGGCGAAAGCAGCAGTTCTTCGGGTCAGTAGAGATTGGCGACGTGGTTGAAGGAACGGTCAAGAGCTTTACCTCCTTTGGCGCCTTTGTGGATCTGGGCGGGTTCGACGGCCTGCTGCATATCAATGACATGAGCTGGGGACACGTGACACGCCCCAAGGATTACGTGAAACGTGGACAGAAGCTTGCGCTGAAGGTGATCCGAATGGATCACGAGAACCAGAAGATCAACCTCAGCCTCAAGCACCTGACAGAGGATCCGTGGAACCACTTTGAAGAGAAGTATAGTGCGGATCAGGTTGTGAAGGGTCGAGTAACCAAGCTCACCGACTTTGGTGCCTTCATAGAGCTTGAGGAGGGCATTGAAGGGCTTGCGCACATTTCCGAGCTCTCCTGGGTTAAGCGGATAAGCCATCCAAAGGAGATTCTCAAGATCGGCGACGAGGTTGAGACCAAGATTCTCGACTACGACGTGCCGGCCGGTCGTGTGTCACTTGGTCTCAAGCAGGTTCTGCCGAATCCGTGGGAGAGTACTGCGCAGAGCTATCCCGTCGGGATGCGGCTCACACGGCCGGTGAGAAAACTCACCAACGCAGGCGCGTTCGTGGAGCTTGACGAAGGGATTGACGGTTTCCTTCACGTAGATGATATCTCCTGGACCAAGCGCTACAAGCACCCGAGTGCAGCGCTTTCAGAAGGCGAGGAGATCGAGTGCATTGTCTTGGAGGTTGATCCGGAGCATCACAATGTGCGCTTGGGGATCAGGCAGCTATCGGAGGATCCCTGGGAGAGTCTGAAGCGAGCATATCCGGAGCGCAGCATCATTGAAGGTGAGATCACAAACATCACTGACTTCGGCATTTTCGTCCGTGTCCAAGGCGGTGTCGAGGGATTGATCAACAAATCCAATTTGTCTGATCCTCGGCAGGAGTCATTTGAGGAAGCGGTTGCCAAGTTCAACGTGGGCGACAAAATGCGTGCGGTGGTCACTGAGCTGAGTCCGAGCAAGCAGAAACTGTCGCTCTCCGTGCGAGAGCTTGCGCGACAAGAGGCTCGGGCGGAGATGGCAAAGTACATCCACACCGAATCGGATGACACCACGGTGACGCTAGCGGACATGCTGAAGGATAAGCAACCAGAAGGATAGGTGAGGTACACTCCCGCACCCTGAAGACCTCATGTTCAAATTCGGTGTTGATCCGCAGAAGTTCGAGACACTCATTGAGATCAATACGCTCATCAACTCCGACTACTCGGACATTCAAGCACTCTTGACTACCATTCTCGAGTCCGCCACCCGCCTGACTGAGGGGGAGGCGAGTTCGTTGCTATTGGCCAATCCTGAAAACGACAAACTGTACTTCGAGGTCGCACTTGGGTCGAAAGGACAGGATGTCAAGAAGTTCAGCCTCAAGATGGGAGAGGGAATTGCCGGCTGGGTTGCGGCGAACAATCGCAGCCTCATTGTGAATGATGTGGATGAGGATCCCAGATTCGCGTCGGACATCAGTGAGCAGGTCGGTTTTCGAACCACCAGCATTCTGGCTGTCCCCATGCGGATCCGGGACCGGTGTATTGGCGTCATTGAGGTCCTCAACAAGGCCGGCGGACAGGCCTTTAATGAGGAGGATCGCCAGTGGCTTGAGATATTCGCGAATCAAGCCGCGCTTGCGTTGCAGAACGCACGGTCATTCGGGCAGGCTCGAGAGGCCATTTCATCGTTGCAGGACCAGATCTCCTCAGAGCAGGGCTATCACAAGTTCATCGGCTCCAGTCATGCGATTCACGAGAAGCTGGACCTGGTTGACCGGGTTGCCCAGACTGATAGCTCCGTGCTACTGCTCGGTGAGAGCGGCGTGGGAAAGGAGCTCTTTGCTGAGCAGATTCACCTTCGCAGCAGACGCCGTGACCAGCCGCTGGTACGGGTGAATTGTGCGGCGCTTCCGGAGCCGCTATTGGAGAGCGAGCTGTTTGGGCACGTTCGCGGCGCATTCACTGATGCGACGAGCGATAGGCGAGGGCGCTTTGAGCTGGCTGACGGTGGGACCATCTTCTTGGATGAGATTGGGGAGCTGCCGCTGGCGACTCAGGCGAAGATGCTGCGGGTTATTCAGCAGCGAAGCTTTGAGAAGCTTGGAGCGAGTGAACCGATCTCAGTGGACGTGCGGATCATCGCTGCGACAAACCGCGACATTGAGGCCGCGGTGGAGGAGGGGAGTTTTCGGCGGGATCTGTTCTACCGCCTCAACGTTCTTCCGTTGCGAATTCCGCCGTTGCGTCAACGGGCGGAAGACATCCCGGAGCTCGCAGCCTACTTCCTCCAGCGCGTTAACCGCGAAACCAAGAAGGTTGTGCGAGGATTCTCTGATCCGGCCATGGAGGCGTTGCTCTCCTACACGTGGCCGGGAAACGTGCGCGAGCTGGAGAATGCGGTTGAGCGGGCAGTCGTTGTCTGCAGTGGTGAGTACATAGAGCCTCAGGATCTGCTCTTGCGAACCGGCGAAGAGCAGTCCGGCGATCAATACATTGGGCAGTCGCTACGAGATGCCTTGACGCTTTTCAAGAAACACTTCATAGAGAATGCGCTGCGCACGAACGGTTGGAACCAGACGGTTACGGCGAAGCAGCTTGATATTCAACGAACGTATTTGTCACGCCTGATTCGAGAGCTGGGCGTAGACCGCTACTAGGAGCACGCATCAATGAGAGAAGAAGCACCTGACAAGAAGGCACAGTTAGCAAACGCGCTGATCGGATTCCTTTCACGGTATCGAATCATTCTTCTGAGTCTGGCCGCGCTGGTGATTGTGGTTTTGGTCGCCCTTTTCGTGATCCTGGGTATCCAGGAAAACCGCCGGGAGACCTCCTATGCAGAGCTTGAGTCGCTGCAAAAGGACGTTGCTGAATGGTTCGCAACCACACCGGATGCGACGGAGGACCAGCCCGGGCAACGTGAAGCGACGGCCGCGACGCTCGTTGACCGAGCGGCTGAGCTGTCCGACCGGTATCCTCGCGCCTATGCGGGTGTTCGGGCGGCGATGATCCAGGGAGAGATTCACCGGGAGCTCGAGCACTGGGCTGACGCCGCCGTGTCCTTTGGACAGATGGCTGAGCTGGATCCGGACAGCTACTTGGCCCCGATTGGGCTCATGCACGCGGCGGTGGCCTACGAAAGCGCTGAGATGACCGACGAAGCGGTGGCCGCCCTCACCCGCATTGTGGAAGACTACGGGGACCTCTCGGCGGATGCACCACGCGCCCTCTTCTCGCTTGGCCGAATCAGTGAGACCAACGGTGACCTGGCCGAAGCGTCGCTACGGTACAATCAGGTCATTGAGCGCTACCCGTCTAGTGGTTGGACAAACCTCGCGAGAGACCGTATACTCTTGCTCACCGCTCAGGGCCGTATCGGGGAGTAGGTCTGCCGTGATGGCCCAAGCTCAGCGCTGGGGTACATCATGGCAAAGAAGATTCTGGAAACACGTTACTTTGGGCTCATCATCGGCCTTCTGGTCATTGGGATCTTTGTGTCCCTTGCCCAGTTTACCGCGATCTCCGATCGCCTGGAGCTCAAGCTCCTTGACGCGCATTTCCGACTGAAGTACGCGTTCCAGCCCGAGTCAATTCAGGAAGGGGTGCTCATTCAGGAGCAGAACCCTGCGGTTAGCCCTGATATTGTGATCGTTGGAATTGACCCGACGAGTCTCCAGCGGTTCGGGCGCTGGCCGTGGCCCAGATGGCGCCATGCAGATCTCATACACTCGATGAGCCGCATCACGGAGCAGGGCAACAGAGAGCGCGCGCTGCTGCTTGATGTGTTCTTCAGTGAGCCTGCGGAAGACCCGTATGAAGACGCGATTCTGATTGATGCGATTGGCAAGAGCGGCCGGGCGTTTCTTGAGACGCAACTCACTCCGGACGAGCTGAGTTCCTCCGTTGAGGAGGAGTACCTCAAGCGCCACGATGTGCTCTATGAGAGTCTTGGCGAGATCACAGACGTTGAGGGGCCGTGGTGGGAGATGACCGCGTACTTTGGTGCGGAGCCCCCGTTGCAGCCCTATGGTGCCGCTGCCGCAGGATATGGTCACGCGAACTTCGAGGAGGACTGGGACGCAGTCTTCCGCTATCAGCCAATCGTCGCCAAGGTGTCTCGGAAAGCGGATGAGTTTCGGCTCGAGGACCTGACCGTCGAGTATCCGGTAGACGCCGACAATTACGAGCGGTTGGCGTGGGTGGACCGTGATGGTCTTCACCACCATGTGGAGTTCCCGCTCACTGAGCGTGTTCTCACCGAGCTTCGCCGTCATATGGAGGCTGAGGCTCCGCTGCGCGAAGAGGACACGGATAACGACGGGCAGGTTGACGTCTCATACTATGTAGTTCGCAAGTATCGTGACCACTTTGTTCCGAGCATCACGCTCTCGCTGGCGCTTGAGTACTTCAACAAGACGTTCGCCGACATAGAAGTGGTGATCGGCAAGCATGTTCGGATACCCAATCCGCAGTACTTCGACGTAGAGTCCCAGAGTTGGGGTGACTACTACGTTCCCGTACGCCTTCCGAGCTTCGACGGAGACGGAAACCTGGTGGATGAGGGCGAGTACCGGTTGGTGGATGAGATTGTCATTCCCATCAACGAAGACGGGGCGATGCTGATCAACTACACGGGGCCGCGTTCCAGCGCAGCCCACGATGGCTACCAGACGTTCCCCATTCGGTCGTTTGCGGCCTACGCGGCTCGCGTCCCCGGCCCTGACCCGTCCACATGGCAACGGCCAACACTCGCGCTGGAGAACAAGCTGGTCATGGTTGGTCCGTTCGCTTCAGGGATGGCAGAGGACGAAAAGACAACCCCCTATGGGTTGATGTTCGGTGTGGAGATGCATGCGAACGCGCTCAATACCATCATCATGGATCGATTCTTGTATGCGGCGCCCTGGTGGATGGACCTGGCCATTCTGAGCTTCATGGTCCTACTGACGGCGTTACTCGCCGGGCGTCTGAAAACCATCTGGTCGTTTCTGATCACCATTGTTCTGGTGATTGTGTTCTTCTTCGTTGTCACAATTGTCTTTGACACGCGAGCATTCATCCTGAACTTTTCTTCACCGGCAATCGCCATGTTGCTGACATTTGTTGCGGTTGTCGTATATCGGGTGATGACTGAGGAGAAGGACAAGGCTCGTATCCGAGCCATGTTCGGGAAGTATGTCAGTCCACGCGTTGTTGACCAGATACTCGCACAGCCCCCGGAGCTGGGAGGTGTTGATAAGGAGTTGAGCGTATTCTTCTCAGATATCAGAGGTTTCACCAGCCTAAGTGAGACCATGAGTCCACAGGAACTGGTTAACCACCTAAACCTCTATCTGACGGCAATGACGGACATCATACTCGAATACAACGGCACCCTGGACAAGTACGTGGGAGACGAGATCATGTGTTTCTGGGGCGCGCCGTTGCCGCAGGAGGACCACGCCATCCTCGCGTGCAAGTGCGCGCTTGCGCAGATGCGCAAGCTGGACGAGTTGAACCAGGGTTGGCCGCCGGAGCGGCAGATCGACATTGGTATTGGCATCAACTCCGGTGTCATGACCGTCGGCAATATGGGTAGCCTGGGCCGGATGAATTACACGCTCATGGGAGACAACGTCAATCTGGGGGCGCGGTTGGAGGGCACCAACAAGGAGTACGGGACCCACATCATCCTCAGCGAGTACACATACGGTCTGGTCAAGGATCGGGTCATCATAAGAGAGCTCGACAATATCCGGGTGAAGGGGAAGCACCGGCCGGTTCTGATTCATGAGCTGGTTGATGTTCCTGAGGGGCTTGAGCCGCCGGCGAAGCCGGGCGGTGGCGCGTAACGAACAACTGCAAGATGGACCCCCTACCGAGTCATCCCCGGCAGCGCGGCTACAAAGCCGTGCGGGTAACACTTGCGGTCGCGTGCGCATGCGCGCCGTTGATGCTCGCTCCGGCGTGCGGCATCCCCAGCATAGGGTTTCTTTCGCCCCCGGAGATTTCCGCCGCCAGCCCGGATCTGGCAACCGTCACATTTGCCCATCCACCGGCAAACAATCTGGACAGTTTCGCGGGCTATGACTTCTTCTACAAGTTCTATCTGCCGTCATTGGCGCTCACGCAGTACAACGAGGATCAGGATGCGCTTGCGGCGGCTTCTCCGGGGCTCGTGGATCAGGTGCTACGGCAACGCGGTTTCAACCGAATGGTCCCGGCTTCCGCGGCTGTAGACTCTCAGCGGCCGCTGATGCGGGTCTCGCGGGCGGCTGCAGCATCGGTCTTCGAGTTTGTCCTTCAGTTCCCCCCGTCGTCGTTTGATGAGACTCCAGGTTCAGTGCAATGGCCCGTCGCGGACCCACAGAACACCGTGCAATTGGGACGGCCACAGGGGCCGGACGCCACGGCAACCGTGAAGCCGTTCCTTCCTGATCAGATTGACAGTGCCGACGTTGACGTGCCCGACGGGTTGGCGTCTGATGAGGGGAGTACGGTGCTTCTTGGAATCGCCGCGGTCGCGTACGGAATTGACTACAGCGCGAACCTCGCGCCAATCACTTCCAAGCCAGTGTTGCCAAGCGAGCCGCTTGTCCTGCCGTATCTGCGGGAGTAACGGAGGGGTATGGAGCGGTATTTCATCACCGGCCTTGCTTACATAGTAACCGGACTGTCGGTCGCAACACTGGCCGTGTCCATCTTTCGAGTTCGCCTGTCCGGCAGGGTCCTGGGAGCGACAGCCGTGGCGGTGGTGGGAGCGTTTGCCGGTGGGATGATCGACAACCTCCTGCTGGACGGTCTAGGCGACTTCATCATGGTTGGCGGGGTGGTTGACGTTGGCCCAGCGCTTGCCGCGTCGGTACTGCTGGAGGCCATATTCGTTGCATTTGCGGGCTTCGGCGAGTTGTGACGGGTCGGCACACCGAGAGAGGAGCAAAAACCGCCTGCGAATTACTTCTGATAATGTATATTCTGTCTACTGAGATATTCCGAACTTGCAATCCATGAGAAGAGGACGAGCTGATGAGTGATCAGGCGCCGGCAAGCCGGCGAGATGTTGGTAGAATGTATGAAGACTTGTACGCGACGGTTGTTCGTCTACGTTCCACCGATGGCTGTCCGTGGGACCGCGAGCAGACGGCACGCTCACTCCGGGCCGGCCTGCTCGAGGAAGCGTACGAGTGTGTTGAGGCGATTGACCATGGTGACCCGGTGGCCGTCTCTGAGGAGCTGGGAGACATCCAGTTGGTTGCCACCATGATTGGGGTGATTGAGGAAGAGACCGGTGCGTCATCGGTTGCCGGCTCGCTGGAGTCCGTAGTTGAGAAGCTGATCCGCCGGCATCCGCATGTCTTTGGTGACGCGGAGAAAGCAGAGAGTCCTGAGTACGTGGTCCAGGAGTGGAATCGGATCAAGGTTGAGGAAGAACGTCGCCGGCCCAAGGATCGCCTGCTGGATTCGGTGTCAACCGCCCTCCCCCCACTAGAGCGAGCCTACAAATTGCAGAAGAAGGCGGCGAAGGTCGGGTTTGATTGGGGCGACCGAGAGTCGGTTGTAGAGAAGCTCCACGAAGAGCTTGGCGAGCTCGATGAGGCCGCTGTCAGTGAGGACGTGGAGGAGATAGAGGCTGAGGTGGGAGACGTCCTGTTCAGCGCGATCAATCTGGCGCGCTTCATTGGTGTAGATCCGGCGCTGGCGTTGCGGCGCGCCAATGAGAAGTTTGTGCACCGCTTTGCTCATGTGGAGAGCCGGATGAACGAATCGGGGGTTGCGATGAGCCGGGAGACGCAGGGTCAGATGGAGCTGTTCTGGGAGGAAGCAAAAGGCATGTAGACCTGCCGGTATGGTGGTCACGGAAAACGCACTGGGGGACTCCTAGTAGCGGTAGCGATGCTGGAAAACGCTCAGAAGTAGCCCCACCGCAATGAGTGCGGTCCAAAGCGAGGATCCACCGTAGGAGAGAAAGAACAGCGGTATTCCCGTGATCGGCATGATGCCAATGGCCATGCCAACATTCACTGCGGCATGGAAGAAAATCATGGTTACCAGACCCACAGCCAGGTACGCTGCGAAGTTGTCTTTTGCTTGGGAGCCAATCAGCAGGCCTCGCAGTATGATCACCAGGAAGCAGGCAAAGACGCCCAATGCGCCCAGAAATCCCCACTCTTCTGCCAGGATGGAGAATATGAAGTCTGTGCTCTGTTGCGGGAGATACTGAAGGTGGCTTTGGGTTCCTTGGAGCCAGCCCTTGCCGGATAGTCCTCCGGAGCCCACGGCTGTCACCGATTGGATGATGTTCCAACCTGCGCCCCGAGGGTCAACGCCGGGGTCCAGGAAGACGATGAGCCGCATCAACTGGTAGTCCTGCAGAACGCGCCGCGCCGCCACCGAACCCAGGAGCGCGAGAATCACCACGGCAGCACTGTAGATCACCCATCCGAAGTACCGCTTCTTCAGCAGATAGCGGCCGGCGATCCCAATCACCGCCACCACGAAGAACGCCCCCAGAACGTACGTAAACAGGGCACGATCGGTGAGGATGCGAACGAACGCGACCTCTCGCTGGTGGATGAGCTGTTCCCAGGCCGGAAGGACGGTGAGTACAACAAGGAGGATTGCCGTGAGAAGAATGAACATGATGTATCTGACGCGCGTGCCGGCGGCGAACGCCATTGCCAGGTAGACCGGGATGTAGACGGTGGCTGTTCCCAAGTCAGGTTGCAGCAGGATCAGTCCCACCGGCGCCAGGGCAATCCCAAAGCCCAGGACGAATGACCAAAGCTCGCCGGACTGTGTGCCGCGGCGCTCCAGATAGTATGCGAGGAAGATGATTGTCGCCGGCTTCGCAAACTCTGACGGTTGAATACCAAGGTCGCCCACGCCCAGCCAGGAACGTGCCCCGTTGACCACTCGACCGGCGGCGAGCGTGAATACGAGCAGGAGCATAAGCGCTACGTAGAGGTACGGGGCTAGATCGCGGAGACGGCCATAGTCTACGAACGCCACGGTGGTGAGCAGTACCAATCCAAGCACGGCCCATACGATTTGTCGGAGCCACTCGCGCGAAAACGACGTTCCATCGCTGGTTACGCCGCTTGAGTAGATGAACAGGATGCCAATAGCTATGAGCGCAAGCGTCGCGATCATCAGGTAGAGATCAAATTTGAGCGGTGAATCACGTTGCATCATAGATCATGCCACAGCCATGGCGAGCGAAGCTCCCGCAGCTCTCTGATCGTCTCATCATAGGTGAGACCATTTACCGCACCGTGGATCACGATATTCGTGGCGTACGGGCCCCACCAGTCCCACTCGTTGGCTGCGTCAATCCAGACGGCCGTGGCGATTTGCTCGGTTGGATCGTCACTTCCATACGGAGCAAAGCCGACAAACCAACTGTGCTTGAGGTCTTCCAAGGATGTCTGGGACGTGCCGGTCTTTCCGCCCATTGGAACCGTGGTGGTCATGATTACTTCAGGCGTTCCGTTGAGAATGGTGCCATGCATGGCGTCTTGGACCAGCTGGAAGGTGTGCTCGCTTATTGGAACGGTCCTGAGCACCTCAGGTTGAATGGACTCAATGACCTCTCCCGTGACCGGATCACGCACCTCTTTGAGGATGTGCGGACGATACACGACGCCCTTGTTGACGATGAGCGCAGACATGTTTGCCATCTGAAGCGGGGTAAGCTCCAGATATCCCTGGCCAATGGAGGTATTCACGGTGTCGCCACCGACCCACGGCGTATTGTAGGTGCGCTGAACCCACTCCGGGGTGGGCACCAGTCCGGGCTTTTCGCCCGGGAGGTCGATGCCGGTGCGCTCGCCCAGGCCGTAGTAGCGGGCGTAGTCGACGATCGTGTCAATGCCCAGGTAGTCGGTGCCCATGGTGTAGAAGTACACGTTGCAGCTTTGTGCCAATGCGTCAAAGAGCGCCAGGTCTCCGTGCCCAAAGGTGGCATGACAGAGGAAGCGCCGGTTACCATAATCCCGGTAGCCGGGGCAATGGACTACCGAGTCGATGGGGAATGCGTCTTCCTCAATGACCGCGGTTGTCATCACCACCTTGAACGTACTGGCGGGTGGTGCCTGGGCACCGATTGCACGATTGATGAAGCTACTGCGCTGATCCAGCGAGACGTCGGTGAAGTACTGGTGTCCATCCTCGGTGTAGAAGCGGTTCGCGTCATATCCGGGGTATGAAACCATGGCCAGAATCTCTCCGGTTGCCGGGCGAAGAACCACAATTGCCCCAATCCGGTCTCCAAGGGCCTTCTTTGCCAGCTCCTGGATCTCTCTGTCAACCGTGAGCACGAGATCGTATCCCTGCCGCGGCGGGATGTCTGCACGCCGGGAGTCCGCGACACGGCGTCCCTGAGCGTCCACGGTACGGAAGCGCATTCCGTCATCGCCGCGGAGCAACTGGTCATACTGAAGCTCCACTCCGGCCTTCCCAATGAGAGACGTCGGCGTGTACCCCTCGTTGAACTTGATCTGGAGCTCCTCCGTTGTGATGTCGCCAACGTACCCAAGAATGTGGGCAAAGAGATCGCCGTCTATATGATTCCTCACCGGCTTGATTCGCCACACCACACCTGGGAAGTCGACCTTGTGCTCGGCAATGTAGGTGACGGTGCGGAACGTAGCGCCGCCGGCAACCTCCACCGGCTGATACGAGCCGTAGCGCTGCGGAGGGACCTCCGCATGGATTGAGGATACGGGAACCTCCAGGAACTCAGCAAGACGAGCGAATACCGCATCAATCTGGTCCCGGGGGATCTCTGCCGGGACGATCTCTATTGCGAACGAATCGCGGTTTGCCACTAGTGGTATATCTGCGTTGCGGTCAAAGATCTCTCCTCGGGGAGCCGATATCACCACGCTGCGCTGGGTAACTTGTTCTGCGCGCAGCTCGTATATGTACCCGTCAATGACTTGCATGGAGAACAGGTAGAGGGCGTATCCCAGGAAGAGACTGGAGACGACAATGGCGAGCGCCCAGATTCGTATGGACGGAATGGAGTGGCCTGCGCTGGAGGAGCGGGATCCGTTCAGCTCTCCCCCCTGCGGCGGTCCGCCTGCAGCACGACGATGATTCCCAATAGCGCAAAGATGACCGGTGCAACGAGCGAGCTATAGGCCAGCTCAATCAGATACTTGCTGGACAGAAAGGGTGTTACGTAGCTGATTTCGAAGAGCGCACCGGTCAGCGCAAGGACAATCCCCTTGATCAGGGTGGCAACCACAACCATGATGATCGGCATGAAGATGGGGTCCACGAACATCTTGCCTCGCGTAATCCCGAAGAGAAAGCCAATGATTGTCCCGGTGAGCGCATACAGACCAAGAGGACTGAGGCTCATGAAGTCCAGCGCCATACCGCCAAGAAATCCGACAAGCTGCCCCATCATGGAGCCGTTCTTGTGTGCAACGTAGACCAGCACCACCAATGTGAGATCCGGAATCACGCCGGCAATGGCGACTGCGTCCAAGAGCGTGCTCTGCAAGACCGCGAAGCCGCCCATGATAAGAGCCGCCAAAGCCGTTGCACCAATCACCGGTCCGCCTCCTCCATGATGACGAACACGTACTCTATGCGTCCGAACGGTACCACGGGCTCCAACTCGAGCTGCAGTGACGACTCGTACGGCGTGCTTTCGATCGCGCGTACCGTACCAATCGCGATTCCCTCCGGAAATACCGACTGCATTCCGGAGGTTATGACACGATCGCCGGTGGCAATCTGTCTGGCGGCGAGTTTGTCGACGTACTGCATGACCAGCAGACTGGAAGTTGTTCCGCGGCCGTTCACCAGACCTTCGTAGCGGCTTCGTTCAAGCCGTGCAGCGACATAGGATCGGACGTCGGTGATTGGCATGACGATGGAGGTGTGTGTGCCAACCTCCACAACACGCCCAACCAGGCCGGGGCCACCGCCGGCGGAGGCAACAATGGGCATATTGCGCTGGAGACCATGGGTACGCCCTCGATTGATGGTTACCCCGCCGAAGAAGTTGCCCGGATCCCGGGCGATGACTCGGGCCGCAAGCGTGTTCCTCGGCAGGGTCTCTGAGAAGTCAAGCGCGGCACGGAGGCGCTCGTTTTCCGCCTGAAGCGCCTCAAGATCGCTCTGAACCTGTTCGTATTCGCTGACCTGTTCGCGCAGCGCGTTGTACTCGGTCCGGAGTCTGCTGAGCTCACGAACCGAACTCACCGTTCGGGAGAAGAAGTCACCAACATGAAACGCGGCTTGCTGAAAGATGCTGACAATCGAGTGGCCAATCTCCTTGGGTCGAAGCGAGAGCGAGTCGGTGGAGACGCCAAGCGAGACAAGGCAGACCACAACAAGCAGAAGGAGTGTTAGCCCTTGTTTATGTTGTGTGACCGTTTCCCGAATACGCACTACAGGTTGTTGTAGACGTTTCTGCTGGACCGGTGCATCCCACGTTCGTACTCGAAGTACCGGCCCGCCCCAAGCGCAACGCAATTGAGCGGGTCTTCGGCGCGAAATGCAGGAACCCCTGTCTCGTTGGCGATGAGGGTGTCAAGGCCCTTGAGGAGGCTGCCGCCGCCGGTCATGACGATGCCACGCTCCACAATGTCCGCAGCCAGTTCCGGCGGGGTTTGTCCCAGCGTCCGTTTGATCTCCTCTACGATCGCGTCGATCGGTTCCTGAAGCGCCTCCCTGACTTCGACGCTATCGATCTCCAAACGCCGTGGTAAGCCGGTGATCGCGTCGGTCCCCTTCACTTCCATCTTCTCGATCTTCTTATCCGGACTCGCATTGCCGATCGTCTTCTTGAGGTCCTCCGCAGTCCGTTCACCGATGATCAAGTTGTGCACCGTTCGCACGTGCTTCATGATCGCCTCGTCGAACTCGTCTCCGCCTAGCCGGATGGCGTTGGTGACGACCATTCCCCCCAGACTGATGACCGAGATCTCGCTGGTTCCGCCGCCGATATCCACCACCATGTGACCGGCCGGCTCGAAAATGGGGATGCTGGCACCAATGGCGGCGGCCAACGACTCTTCTATGACCTTCACCTCTCTCGCGCCGGCCTTGAAGGCGCACTCCTCGACCGCCCGTCGCTCCACCTCCGTGATCATGCTGGGGACGCCAATGACCATTCGGGGTTTGACCAGCCAGCTACGCTGGAGGACTTTGGAGATGAAGTAGCGGATCATCTTCTCCGTGGTTTCCAGGTCCGCTATGACCCCGTCGCGGAGTGGGCGAATGGCAATGATGTCGCCCGGGGTCTTCCAGAGCATGCGTCGGGCTTCTTCGCCTACGGCAACCACCTTCTTGGTGCCACGTTCGACGGCAACAACTGAAGGCTCGCTCGCGACGATACCCTTGCCGCGGATGTAGACGAGCGTGTTGCAGGTCCCAAGGTCAATACCGATGTCGGTCGAGAACGCGTTGAAGAGGTTCCTAAGCCCCATCTACTCCTCCATGTCGGCCAGGTGCCGTAGTGCATCTGTGTGTTGCGGGTCAATCTCGCGGGCCTGTCTCCACATGCTTCGGGCCTCCACCGGGCGATCTGTCAGATCGTACACAATCCCCAGGTAGTAGTACGCATCCGCGGAATCCGGATTTGCGTCCCGAAGCTCAAGGAGCAGTTGCTCGGCTCGACTATACTCTTCGTCAAGAATGAGTGTCTGGATGAGGAGCTCTGTTGCGACGGAAGTGAGATACTCATCCTCGGAAATCTCGATTGCCGTGCGAAGGTGCTCTTCTGCGATGCCATATGCACCCAACTCCATCTGTTCTTCAGCAGCCTTCACGTATAGTTGCCCGGAGCGCGCGTCCGCTATTGCCTGCTCAAAGACCCTGGCGCTCTGCTGATGATCGCCGAGGGAGCCGTGCGCGAGCGCGAGGTAGGTCAGGCTGTCCTCAGCCCGGTACCCGGTCTCTATGGCCATCTCCATGTGCCTGACCACAAGGTCCATGTAGAGCCTTCCGCGCTCGAAATACGTCTTTGCGAGCACGTAGTGGACTTCGGGCATCAGGGGGGCGTTGGGCACAATCAGCGCCTTCCTCAGATATGCCGTCGCGTTCTGTAGACGTTGGTTGCGGACCGTTTGGTCAACCACGTCCAGTGCGGTGTAGTACTGTGCAAAGCCGCCCATGACCAGGGAGAGAGCGTGGACCGGGTCCTGCGCGAGTGAGTCTTTGGCGGTGGCTATGACGGCATCGTAGTCGCCCTGGTCCCATAGCTCCAGGAGATTGGTGTCGCTACCGCGGATTCCAAACGGGAACCCTCTCAAGTCACCTCGTAGGAGCAACACGGCGGCGACACTGAGAACTGCAACCACCGCGACAATTCCTATCGCTATCCAGACACTGCTGTGCCGACTTCCGCCCCGCCCTCTCTTGGTCGTGCGCTTGGTGCTGGGGTAAAGCATGATCTGACTGCGACATTAGATACCAGAATGGGCGGAAAGTCAATCTACTGACGGCGTCGGGAGAAAGCGGGTCTATAAGCCGGGTTCTGTGCCACAGATCCGTCGAACGGCGAATCTGCGCGCCTGCCATCCATCTGGAGCCGGCGTTGCCGCCGGCCTCGAGCGGCCTACCCGCGAAGGGCAGCCGGGACATGCCTGACTGCGTGGGCGAGCAACCCACCTTCGCTGCTTGGCCTTGCTCCTGGCAAGGTTTACCGTGTCGCTGCAGATTGCTCTGCAACCGGTGGGCTCTTACCCCACCATTTCACCCGTGCCGGCTGAGCCGCCGGAGGCGGCTCAACGTAGGCGGTTTGCTTTCTGTTGCACTTGCTGTGACCCGTCAGCTACCGCTGATAGGTCCCCGGGAGTTACCCGGTGCCATGCTCTGTGGAGCCCGGACTTTCCTCTATCTGTCGCCGTGGCGCAGACAGCGGCAGGCCGACCCGCTTTCCCTCGGCCCCGGCAGCGTCCGCCGAGTTGCCGGCTATTCTTCCTCGTCGAAGTCTTCGTCTTCTTCGATCTCCTCGTCAAGAGGTTCGTCGTCGTCGTCGTCATCGTCGTCGTCATCGTCGGCAAGGTCTTCCTCGTCGTCATCATCGGAATTGTCGGCGGCGACGGCCGGGGCTTCCTCATCCCCCTCGTCTTCCTCGTCTTCTTCGTCCTCATCCCCAACGACAAGGCGTTCCTCATCCAGTTCCGCCTCTTCGTCTTCATCCGCTCCGTCTTCATTGTAGAGATCAGCAAGATCGCCGTCGTCCACAAGATCAGCCAGTCCTTCTTCGTCTCCTTCAATGAATCCGCCGTCCGTATCCACCTCATCTTCACCGCTGTAGAAGATCACTTTGCTGCAGTACGGGCAGAAGAGGATGTGCTCGCCGCGCCGGACATCGTTAACCATCTGCGCTGGAAGAATCATCTGACAGCCCGTGCAAACGTTTCTGCGCAACGGGACAATCCCCTCGCCTTCCTTGCTGCGAATGATGCGTTCGAACTTGAAGAGCAACTCTTCATCCAATCCAGGGATAAGGTCTTTTTCCTCTTTTGCGAGCTCCTTGAGCCGGTGCTCGCGCTTCGCCGTCTCGCTTTTGATCTTGTCCTGCTCTTCGGTGAGTTCCTTCTCCTGATCTTCAATCATGCCTTGCTCGCGCTCGAGGGCGTCGGTCATCTCTTCGAGCGCCTTCTCCTCTCGCTGGACGTCGCGTCTGAACTGTTGTTCGCGTACGGAGGCTTCGCGGATCTCTTTGTCAAGCGCCTCATACTCGCGCTGCGTCTTGATGAGATCCATCTGCTGCTCGTATTTCTCGCGATCACGCTCGGCTTCCTGCATCTTGTGCCGAACGTCGAGGAGACGCTTCTTTGCCTCCTCGTAGAGAGCGTTCTTCTCTATGTAGCTCTTCTTCAGACGGTTAACCAGTTCGTTCTTGGTAGAGAGCGCACGCGGCAGATCCGCTATCTGGCGCTGAATCTGGAACTTCTGGCTCAGTATGTCTTGCAATGCTTTGAGTTTGTCGATTGTTTCTTCGATCATCTCCCCGCCTCCTGATCTCATCTCATCGTTTCTCTATTCGTGGAGCCACGAGACGTGGCCGTGCCGCTAGTGATCCAGATAATCCTTCAACCGACGACTCCGCTTGGGGTGTCGCAGTCGGCGCAGTGCTTTGGCCTCAATCTGACGTATTCGCTCACGAGTGACATTGAAGTACAACCCGACTTCCTCAAGGGTAAGCGAGTAGCCGTCCTCCAACCCGAATCGCATCTTGAGCACCTCTTGTTCGCGATCCGGGAGTGTGGACAGCACGTCGGTAAGTTGCTCCTGCAGTAGCGTGAACGCAGTCTGGTGGGCAGGATTCTCCACGTCTTTGTCTTCGATGAAGTCACCGAGGAGCGAATCCTCCTCTTCACCGATCGGTGTCTCGAGCGATATTGGTTCTCGCGCGACGTTCTTGACCGACTTCACGCGGATAACGGACCATCCCAAGCGATCGGCGATCTCTTCGTCGGTAGGCTCTCTCCCAAGCATCTGCATGAGCTGGCGGCTCTCGCGGACCACTTTGTTGATCTGCTCAATCATGTGAACCGGCACGCGGATTGTCCGGGCTTGGTCGGAGATTGACCGCGTGATCGCCTGACGGATCCACCATGTGGCATACGTTGAGAACTTGTATCCTTTTCTATACTCAAACTTCTCAACTGCCTTGATGAGGCCGATGTTTCCTTCCTGGACCAGATCGAAGAAGTGCAATCCACGATTGGTGTACTTCTTGGCGATGCTGACTACGAGCCGAAGGTTCGCCTTGATGAGACGGTCCTTGGCCGTCTGCATCATGATGCGGCCGCGAGTGATCTCTTCGGACATCTGGAGGATCTGATCCGTCGTGTTCTCGAACTCGATCTCCAATCCGCGCAGCTTTTTGTCCGTGAGTTGTATGCCCCGGATCAGCTCCTTGATCTCGTCCGCTTCTAGACCAAGCTCATCCTCAATTCTGTGCCGCTCAGAGGCAATGGCGAGACCCCGACCAAGAGAGCGCAACTCGCGCAGACTGGCAACGCGGAGGCGCTTCTCAATGGTCGCTTTCTCGTCCTGAAGCTTGCGTATCTTTCGGGACGCGGTGGTGAAGCGGTCTGAGAAGTGAAGAATCTCATCTTGGTGAACGTCGACGTCGTGTAACCGGTTGAGAAGCTCGATCCGCTTCTTGCCCAGGCCGGGATCCGTGAGTGGATCACCTCCCCGTTCAAGGAGGTGTGACTTCATCTCCGTGTAGGCCCTTAGATCCGGGAGGATGTCGCGAAGCGACTCGCGATAGTACTGGCTGAGGCGCCGGCGTTCGGCAAGGAACTCCGATATCTCCTTTTTAGACAGATTGAGCTCACGGGGATCGTTCTTGCCGAAGGCTCGCAGCGCCACGGCATGAAACTCAGGGATCAGCATGCCCGTGCCCTTGATCACCTCCTTGATGATCGTCTCCCCGTCCTCCATCTTCTTGGAGAGCTCGACTTCCTGCTCAGCGGTGAGGAGGTTCTCCTTGCCGATCTCCCGGAGGTATAGCCGAATGGGATCATCAATGGCGTTGTCTCGCTCGCCAAGGACGATGCGCCGCTTCTTGTCCGGTTTTTTTGGTGCCGGTACATCGTTGCCGTTGAGGTCTTCTTCCTCAAGCGT
>CAYTGY010000030.1:0-20150 GCA_964437265.1 uncultured Spirochaetaceae bacterium
GATCCTGGGAGGGCCCTTTGATCCGGTGCACCTGGGGCACCTGCTGATTGCAGACGAAGTGCTCTGCAATCTGGAGTATGAGCAGATCCTTTTTGTTCCGAATCACCAGGCGCCACACAAGGACCGGACGCCTCGCGTAGACGGAGCGGAGCGGGTTCATATGCTGCGCCTGGCCACTGAAGACAGACCGGAGTTCCACGTGGAGACGTACGAGGTGGACCAGGAGGGAGTTTCGTTTACCGTTGACACCCTGCGGCACGTGATGAGGACCTGGAGCGTAACCGGAAAGCCGGGGTTGATCATCGGTTCAGACCTGGCGAATGGGTTCAGCACCTGGCGGTCTTCGCAGACCATTGCGGAGCTTGCTGAGCTCATCGTGGTACGGCGGCCGGGTTCGGAGGATTCGGTGCTGAGCTATCCGCACCGTACCGTGGACAACATGATGTTGCCTATCTCATCCTCCCAGATTCGAAGCCGGGCATACGAGGGTGGACCGTACCGGTACGTGCTCCCCCCGGTGGTCTTTGAGTACATCAGATCTCGCTCGCTGTACCAGGAACCTCTTGCGGAATAGTGTGCGCGCATTTACGATGAGCTAATCCATGCGGCAGTTACGAGTTGATGGCGGGATAATCCTTCTGTTGGTCATTGTTGTTGTACTCGCGGGTACCGGCGTTGGCGTCGCACTCAGTGTGCGGACTGATCAGGTGAGCGAACAGATTGAGCTGGGTGCAACGATGGGAATACTGCTGGTTGTCACCGAGGGAGGGCTGCCGCTGTATACGGAGGCGCTTCTGTACCATCCCGGGACAAACCGCGGAGCGCTGTTTGATATCCCACCGTACCTTGGACAGATGATTCCCAGTCTGAACCGCGTAGACAGTCTCCGGATGGCGTATCCGCAGGACGGCGACGAGGGGTTTGCCTCACGAGTGGCGGGTGTGCTGGGGACCGGGCTGCCGTTCTATGTGGCGATGGACCTTGGCCAGTTGGCCGGTCTGGTGGACCTCCTGGAGGGCGTTCCCGTCTTTCTGGCGGACATCCCGAACGAAGGCAACGATCCGGTGCTTCTGCCGAACGGGGACACCGTTCTTGACGGAGCAAAGGCGGTGCAGTACGTCATGCTTGCGCTTCCCGGCGAGGATCGTCTTGAGGCGATCAGCCGCAGGCAGCGGTTCACGGTTGCGCTGCTTGATCGGCTGGGTGAACAGGCCGATGCGTTGTCACACACACGCGCGTCTCGGGTTCTTGCGGGCACGGTAGATTCCAATATGGAGCGGCAGGCGCTGGTGTCACTGGCGGAGGAGTTGCGCGCTTTGGAGCCCGACCGGGTGATATCTCGGCAGGTTGAGGGTACCATGCGTCAGGTAGAGATTGAAGGAGAAGCCAAGACGCTGCTGTTTCCCCACCAGGACGGGCGCTGGCTGCAGGAATCGGTGCGCCAGGTGGTTGAGAACCTTCGCTCGGACGACGTCATCCGTGATGAGAATATCGTGATCCGGTTGGAGATACTCAACGGCACGCCAACCACCGGTCTGGCGCGACGGACGGCATCGTTGTTCCGAAGCTACGGTTTTGATGTGGTGACCATTGGCAACTCGGCATCCAGCGATGTGGAGGAGACAATGGTGATCGACCGTGTGGGGAACGAACTCTTTGCCGAGCGCGCGGCGGACATCATTGGCGCGACCCAGATCCGTGGCGACCGGAGTGATGGATCTGTGGTAGACGTGACAATCATCTTGGGAAAGGACTTTGATGGAAGATATGTCAGATAGGCACCGCGAGGACGCTTTGGCCATTGCAGCGCTCCTGGACGGCAATAACGGCCAGGATACGCTGGTACTCGACCTTGCGGAGACGGCCGGCTTCACCGATTACTTCGTTATCACCACGGTGACCTCGGCCACCCATTTGCGTGGGCTGGTGGACCGCCTGGGCGGAGTCTTTGATACGCGGGAGATCGAGCCGCTCTCTCCGTTGCGGCGATCAAACGAGGCCGGTTGGATGCTGGTAGACTGCGGGTACGTAGTGGTCCACCTCATGACCAAGGAGTATCGTGACTTCTATGAGCTGGAGCGACTGTGGTTCTCCGCGCCGGTAATCTACGGGTCGCCGGCGTAAGGGATGCGTAGCGTGAGGCGCGTCTGCGTGATGGTCGTGTGCTGCTTGCTGGTCTCTGCGCTTCCTGCCGCGTCCGGCGGTGCGCCGGAGCAGCGGCCGGTGGTTCATGTGGTGGGGACGTTCAACACGCGTGACGCGGCGCTTTTCCAGGACGCCATGAGCGGCCTGACGGTGACCGGGGGTCCGGAGGTTCTGTACCGCTCTTCGTCGGACATCGATGTCGAGCTTCGTCGTATGCACGCCGCCGGGTCCGAGCCTGAGATTGCCGTCTTGGAGCGCGTGAACTCCATGCGCTCGCTTGCGGCGGATGATCTGCTACTACGGCTGCCTCAGGAACTGGCTCGTGCGGTGCGCTCGAGGTACCGCGCAACCTGGCTTGATCTTGGAACGTATGATGGAGCGCTGTACGCGGTATTCCATCGCGTGTGGCCCCACTCGCTGGTGTGGTACAACCGGGAGCGCTTCGCTGCCCGTGGGTATGCCGTTCCGGAAACGTGGGAGGAGCTCGAGGCGCTGATGGAACAGATCAGCACAGACGGGGCTGCGCCCTGGTCCGTCGGAATTGGCTCCAGCACAGTGGCCGCAAGCTTCGCCGCCGCTGGTGCGGGCACCGACGCCGGAGCCGAGACCGTGACCGATTGGGTTGAGGATATCCTTATCCGGTCCGCCGGGCCGGAGTTCTACGACCGATGGGCCACACACCGTGTTGCATTTGACGATCCGGCGGTTGTAGCGGCAGCCCGGCGGGTGGCTCGACTCTGGTCGGACCCGCGATACACCGCCGGTGGACCCGGCTGGGTTGTCCGGACGCCTCCGGAAGACGCGATTGGCGCGCTGTTCACCGAACCGCCGGCGGCGATCCTGCACCGCCAAGCGGCGTGGATTACCGCGTTCGTTCCGCAACGGGTGTGGCACGAGTTGAGCGACCACCTAGGCGTCTTTGTGTTGCCGGAGATTGAGCCGCGGTACGGCGCCCCTCTGGTTGGGCGGGCTGAGCAGTACGTGATGATGAGGAGCTCCGCGGAGACCGTGGAGCTCCTCTCATATCTGACCACATGGGACTCGGCGGCTGTGTGGGCTCAGGCCGGCGCAGGAGTTTTTGCGCACCGGTCTCAGCGCTTCACCGACTACCGGACGACGCTCGATTCCGCGCAGGCGCGAATCGTCTCGGCGGCAGAGGTTTTTCGGTTCGACGCTTCGGAGCAGATGCCCGAGACGGTCCGTCAGGCGCTGCTTGAGGCGGTCCGCTCGGGGGCCGACGAGCTCTCGATTGACACGATCCTGGGCCGAGTGGAGTCCGTATGGAGCGACCGCTGAAGACACCGAACGTCGCGGTCCGGTCTTGCACTACCAATGACTCTCTCATTATGCTTGAGAGAGCGCAAACGGAGGCGGTATACATGGCGACAACCAATGCCCTGCAGCTGGTGACCTTTCAGCTTGGCGCGGAACATTACGGTATTGATATCATGGAGGTTGAGGGCATCGTAAAGGTTGAGGATGTGCGCTCCATCCCAAACGCCCCGGCCTACGTCGAAGGGATTTTCAAGCTTCGCGGTGAGATCATCCCGGTCATCAACCTTCACCGACGGTTTCATATCAAAGAGGCGGCGTTGAGCGAAGAAGATCGGTTGCTCAGCGGTTTCATGATTATCAATATCGACGGACGGCATCTGGCCGTCGCAATCGACAAAGTGTCGCGCGTCGTGTCCGTTGATGTCGATCAGATCCAGCCGCCTCCGGAAGTCATCACCGGAATCGGCGCCCAGTACATTGAAGGGGTTGTCAACAGCGACGACGGCTACCTGATCATCCTGGATATCCACCGCCTCTTTAACGTCCGGGAGCTCCAGCAGCTGGAGCAGATTCGCTAACACCTACTAAGGAAACACTGTATGATCCCTGTAGCACGCCCGAGCATACGCCGTCGGGACATGGACTCGGTTCTCACCTGTCTGATCTCCGACAGTCTTGGGGCTGGAGAGTTGAGCCGGCGCCTGGTGGGAGAGATCGCGGCCTATCTTGGGGTGAGTGGTGGACTCGCCGTGCGAGAACGTAGCTCCGCGTTACAGCTCGCGTTGCTTGGGCTGGACCTGCCGCCCGGTGCGAAGGTTGCGCTCACCCCTCTGTGCCCGTGGTTCTACCATCAGGCCATCGTCAACGAACGGTTTTTGCCTACCTATATAGACATTGACCCGGAATCTGGATGTATCGACGCAGAAGCGTTGTCCGAACACGAAGACATTTCCGCCGTAGTTGCGGACACACCATTAGGATTCGTGCCGAACATCGACCGACTCATGGAACTGGGTATCCCGGTGGTGGAGGACATCTCCTACGGCCTTGGCGCGCATACCGGGGAGCGCAAATGCGGAAGTCACGGCCGCTTCGCGATTGTCTCCCTTGAGCCGGACGCCATCATCACCGCGGGCGCAGGTGCGGCGGTATTCGCCGTGGGGCGCAAAGAACGGCAGTTCTTGAAGACGGTGGAACAGGATCTCAGCGAAGAGTCATTTCTGCCGGACATGAACGCCGCGCTTGGGCTTACGCAGATCAAACAAATTGAGAGCTTTGTCAATCGTCGGCGAGAAATCGCCGGTATATACTCACGAGCGATCATGCGCGGACGGCACAAGATGCCGGTGCAACGCTCAGACGCGGAGAACGTCTACGCACGCTTCCCGGTCCTGTTGGAGAGCGGGATGGGGGATGTGGCGGCGTATGCTCGCAAGAAAGGGGTGGAAACGTTTCCGGCCTTTGCGGCGTGCGCATTGGCACGGATGGGGACCGGCACAGATGCGGCTCCGGCGGAGCTTTCCGAATGTGAATACCCAAACGCTACGGCGTGGATGCTGCGGTGTCTGTTGTTTCCGCTGTTTCCCGCGTTGACCGGCAAGGACGTGGAGGTGGTAGAGCGCGTTCTCTCTACGCTCCCGTAGCGGGCAGCTTTACAGCCGGTTTTCAAAGGAGTAGTCTTCCGAAGGTGGCCATGGGACACGGTAGTAGGGTAGAACGAGCGCTGATCATCGCCAACCTCCACAAGGGCCGCGCCGGCGCAGTAGCCGGTGAGATAGAGGCCGCCCTCAGTTCCCGCGGGGTGGATGCCGTCGTCTTTGCGTTTGGGGGACGGCCGTCAGCACCTCCGGCGGACGGCTACGACGTTGCATTCTCGCTTGGGGGCGACGGCACGGTGCTGTTCGCTGCGCGGGTGCTAGCGCCCGCCGGTACGCCCATCATTGGTGTGAATCTGGGGGACTTTGGCTTCATCACAGAGATTGGGGAGTCCGAATGGCGTGAGGCGTTCGACGAGTATCTGCTTGGCCGGCTGCCGGTGGCGCAGCGAATCATGCAGCAGGTTACCGTAGTACGCCGGGGCCGGTCCGTTGCGGAGTTTCTGGGGCTGAACGACACGGTGATCACTGCGGCCGGAATCGCCAAAATCATCCGGCTCACCCTGTCGGTGGACTCCGGATCACTGGGCCGCTATCGAGCGGACGGCATCATTGTCGCAACGCCCACCGGGTCAACCGCGCACAGCGCTGCTGCCGGGGGGCCGATACTGGCGCCGGAGATGGACGCCATGATTGTGAATCCCATCTGTCCGTTCACACTCTCGCATCGCCCGCTGGTCATTCCGGGGTCTGAGACCATCCGGATTGAGGTGGAGGAGCAACAACGCTCCGACGTGTTGCTCACGGTGGACGGTCAGCTGGTGCTTCCACTATCGGCGGGAGACGTGGTCACGGTGGGGCGCAGTCCGCACCGCGCACGCATTGTGTGTTCTCGTTCGCGCAGCTTCTATGAGGTCCTGCGAAGCAAGCTGAACTGGTCCGGGGGCCCGGATCCTGAGGAGTGGATGAGGCCGGGAGCCGGTCGTGCTTGAGGATCTCTCCATCCAGAACTACGCACTCATAGACCGTCTGACGGTCACCTTCCTGCCGGGGATGAATGTTCTTTCCGGTGAGACGGGTGCGGGAAAGTCGATTCTGGTTGGCGCCTTGTCGTTGCTCCACGGTTCGCGAGCGGATACCTCCAAGATCCGGACCGGTACTACGGAGACGCGGATCGCGGGAACCTTCAGACTCACAAATCCGGACGCACTGTCGTGGTTGACCGAGCACGATATTGAGCCGGAGGAGGACACCGTCATTGTCCGGCGCACGGTGAAGCAGGCCGGCCGGGGATCCATCTATATCCAATCCACGCCGATCACGCTCGCGCAGTTGGGCGAGTTCACGAGCTTCGTGTTCGATATCCATGGCCAGCACGAGCACCAGTCGCTTCTCTCAGAGGATCAGCACCGGCGTCTCCTTGATCGTTTTGCTGAGCTCGAGGCCGAGGTGTCGGCGCTAGGTGAGTCATTCTCCGAATTGAGCGGCATGAAACGACACTTTGAGCGGATGGAAGCCGGCGAGCGCTCCCGATTGCGGGAGATGGATATTCTGCAGTTCGCGGTCTCTGAGATCGAAGAAGCCGGTCTGGTCCATGGTGAAGAGGAAGACCTGGAGCAAGAACGACGGAAGCTTGCTCAGCACGAGAAGCTGTTCGCCGGTCTGGACGAGCTGTACGATAATCTTGCAGAGAATCGCGGCGGGGCGTTGGCCGGTCTGAGGACGGCGCGGCACGCTGCGGAGTCGGTGCGGTCTATTGATGAATCGCTCACCGACACCGCGCAGCGGCTCGAGGATCTCTTCTTTGAGCTGGAGGATGTGGCGGAGACGGTTCGCGATCACCGCTCCGCCTTCCAGTTCAGCCCGGACCGTCTAGAAGAGGTTGAGTCCAGGCTGGCGTTGATTCACCGCTTGGAGAAGAAGTACGGTGCCACCGTCGCAGACGTTTTGGAGTACTTCCACGAGGCTCAGGATCAGCTTGCCGGCTTTGAGACGTGGGAGGAGGACAAAGAGAAGCTAACGGCCCGGATCCGTGAGCGGGAGCGGGCGGTGTTGAAGCGTGCCGGGGAGATCTCCAGGGTGCGCTCACAGGCCGCGGTGCGGCTGACGGAGAGGATTGTGCAGACGCTGCATCAGCTCGGGATGCCCAAGGCTCGCTTCACGGTTTCAGTGGAGCCACGCGTAGGGGAGTCGGGGCGGCCGAGCTGCGGGCCCACCGGCGTGGATCGGGTCGCGTTCCTGATATCTCCCAATCCTGGAGAGCCGCTCAAGGGACTCGCGGATATCGCGTCCGGTGGCGAGATCTCCCGGGTTATGCTTGCGGTGAAGAGTGCTCTTGCGGAGAACGACCATATGAGCTGTATGGTCTTTGACGAGGTAGACTCAGGCATTGGCGGTGAGGTTGCGCTCGCCGTGGGCGAGCATCTTTCTCGTCTGAGCAACAACAAGCAGATCCTCTGCGTTACCCATCTTGCATCGATTGCGGTTCGCGCCGAGAATCATATGATGGTGCGGAAAGAAGTTCGCGGAGAGCGGACCATCACCGAGGTCGGCACAGTGACCGCGAATGCGCGCGTGGATGAGATTGCACGGATGCTCGCCGGCGACCGTACCGGAGAAGCGTCCCGGAATCACGCGCAGGAGCTCCTTGAGAAGTACGGTGCGGAGGTTAGCCGTGGGTAAGATCTCGCAGGAAGCCAAGAATCGCTACTTCGAGAAGGTCAAAGAGTACAAGCAACAGACCGAGGCGATTCTGAAGCGTGAGCAGCAGATCCTGGAGATCATCGGCAAGGGTGATCCCGGCGCCGCGTACAAGCGAATGGCGCTTGCGGAGGATCGGCTGAACTTGGCTGCGGTGTATCTACTGCTGAACCGTGTTTCAGTAAGCCTGCTTGGGGTCAAGAACGACGCGTTTCTCAACGACGCCCGAAAGAGCTGCTACGAGTGTATCATCTTCCTCGAGGACGTGGTGAGCAACTACTTGGACGCGGCATTCTCCGAGTACAGCGAGATGCTGGAGAGTATCGAGTCCTATCCGGACGAGCGACGCTATGAGCTGTGCCGAAAGATTGGGTTCACCATACAGTCCGTTGAAGAGGATTTTGGTGAGAACACCAAGTGGCGATGGTCCTTCGTTGAGTTGGAAGGGCGCTACGCTACCGTGAGCAAGAATCTGCTAAATATGAAGACTCTGGTGGCGGGGCTTGATCCACGAGTCAACGGCTATGAGCAACGGTTGGCGCATCTGAAGCTGGTCAAGACGTTGCTGAAAAGCTCCGCGGAACGGTACCGGCACAAGTACGAGCTCTCCACCAGCCGCATTGACGACTTCAAGCAGGCAATTGGGTTCCTGGCGGCGTTGAAGCGGCTTCACACGGTGCTCGGTGAAACCGACCAGGCGGAGCAGGCAAAGCGGCAGGCGGACGTATGGCGAAGCAAGATGGACGCCGATGCGAAGCGGCTGGAGACGAGGGACCGAGGCTGATTACACCCGTTCGTGAAGATCCTGCAACGAATCGAACGGGAGGAGCTCAGCAACCGTCTTTGTGATGGTGTTTCCCTGGTGGTCCACATAGGAGATTGGGGCGTCGGGCCGCATGAACTCGCTGATGACCTGGCGACATGCGCCACACGGTGGAAGCGGTTCGGTTGTGTCAGGCGAGTACACCGCCATGCGTACAATCCCGGTGTGGCCGTGGGAAACCGCGGCGAAGACGGCGCTCCGTTCTGCACAGATACCCAGCCCGTAGGAACGGTTTTCCACATTGACCCCGACATACACCGTCCCGTCCTCGGTTTGAAGCGCGGCTCCCACATGGAACCGGGAGTACGGTGCGTAGCTGTTGGCCGCCGCATCGCGGGCTCGTTGCATCAGTTCGTCTTGGGTCATCCCAGCCTCCGACGCGCTTCGTTGACAGCGCGGATACCCATGGTATAGCATTCGGCTTCAATAAGGAACCAATGGCTCGAACTGTTCAACGGCTTCTTATCGCCATTCTGGCGGCCTTTCTCTACATCCTTGGACTGCCGGAAGGCACCGGGAGTGAGGTGTTGGTCCGGCGAGGTTGGGCAACGCCGCTCTCCGGTGCTGCGTTGGTCGCGGAACGACCGGCCGTGCCGCAGGAGCAGTCGGATGCGGACGCGATTCCCGTGGTTCTTGGGCGCACCTTCGCGTACATGAGCCCAACGGGGGAAGTGCGGACTCGCGGCGCTGTTGCCTACGGAATTGCCGCCGGTCGCGGCGGTTTCATCAGCTATCCACGACGCCCAGACAGTCTAGTGCTCCAGTCACCGGACGGTGCGTTTCTGGCTTCGGTCGCTGGAAGCGCCTATCCAGCCATTTCAAGCGACGTTGTCCTCACAATCGGTACGGATCAGCAGACGCTCCACCGGTACACATGGGACGGCGCGTTGGAGTGGGACTTCCGGGCCCCGTCGCTGGTAACCGCACTTGACGCGAGAGAAGATCTAGTTGTGGTGGGTACGGTGGACGGACGGGTGATCGGCGTCGGCCCTGATGGATCAGTCCGGTTGCGTGACAGGCCCGCAGGCAGTGAGATTGCGGTGACCTATGGTGTTTCGGTCGCGCGCGGTGGGTCCCGCGTGGCTGTCTTGTGCGGGCTCCGGCCACAGACGGTGTTGGTCTATGAGCGGGTGGAAGGCGTTTACGCACCAATGTTTCGCCGGCAGATGGGGAGCGAGTTTCGCCGCGCGGCATTGATCGAGATGCTCGACGGCGGTGAGCTTGTTGCAGTGGAGTCGAGCGACGGCCTGTATCTGATTAATCCTGACGCCGCGACGGTTCGTGCGGTTCCAATGGGGGCCCCGGCGGTCATCGTTGGCAGGACCTCTACGGACGGGCTGCTGGTGGGGCTTTCGCACAGCTCGGAGACCCCGGGGCCCGGTCGGCAGGCCGCGGAGTTGGTCATATTCGGTGTAGACGGATCCGTGATCGGGCGCATTCGGTGGTCCGGTGATCAGGCTGATCTGCAGGTCCAAGGTAGACGGGTGTTTGCAGGTTGGGGCGCAACGGTGTTCAGCCTTCAGATGGATGAGGGGTAGTCGCAACGTGAAGAGACTGAGGTGTATTGGCGTTGTTCCGCTGCTGCTTGCCGTGCTTCTTGTGTCCGTGGTGTTGGGCGCCTGGCAGTGGCCGGTCCCGGTTCCGGTCCCCACCGCGTCGTTCGCCGAGCCTGTTGAGGGACGACTGTTGCCGGGGATGCGATTTGGCCGCGGGGCGCAACCTGTCTACCCGGTTGATCAAGGTGAGGTCATCTTTGTGTTTGGTCCGGACTCCCTTGATGTACGCCGAGGTGCGGCCCCGTCCACCATGGGAACGGCGGTCGTGGTGGAACATCAACGCGGATTCCGGTCTCTGTATGCGCACCTGCAGCCGGGGACGCTTCCGCAGGGGGCATCGGTCGTCTTCCCAGAGGTTCCGGTGGGCATCTCAGGTGAGAGCGGCATCACCCCAACGCGGTCGCTGCTGTTGAGCATCATCGATGCTGAGACCGCCTCGTACGTTAACCCAATGCTGCTTCTTCCTCCGCTTGAGGATGCGGTTGCGCCAACCATCGGCGAGCTCATCTTGGTGCGTGACCAACGAGAGCTTGTGCTGACGGACGGTGTCGCGGTGGGGCCGGGGACCTACGAGCTCCGCGCCCGCGTGCACGATCAGATGGTTCGGGGGGCTGGTGGCGCCCGGCTCTTGCCGTACCGGATTGAGGCGTTTCTCAATGGACAGACGCTTGCCATCCAGCAGTTCGATCGTCTGCCGCTCTCCGGAACGGTGGAGTCCGTGCTGGATGCGGGGGGGCGGCTGCTTCTTGGGACAATCGCGGTCAATGCCGGACGGGCGGACCTGGAGCTTGTGGTGAGTGACTTTGCGGGAAATCAGCGGGTACGTCGGCTTCGGTTCTTGGGGACCGCTGAGCAGTGAAGACCTTCAGCAAGCGCCCTGGAGCGCATGAGGAGTTGGAGTGGGTCCGATGTGCCGTGTGCGGTGCCGAATCACCCACACCGCACTGGGAGTGCGGCTCGTACAGATTCGTCCGGTGTACAGAGTGCAAGCATATCTATCAGTCGCCACGCCCAACGGCTGCATCGCTTGCGGAGCGCTACGATGACGAGTACGCCACCTACGAAGTGGAGAACAGCGCGAACTTCCTTGATCTGATGGTGCGCGGCCTTGCCGATGTGGATGTCTTGAGGCGGGTTGAGACCGAGGGCTTACCGAAAACGATTCTGGACATCGGGTGCGCAACCGGGGCGCTTCTTGAGCACCTCTCCGCGCGTGGCTACCAAGCGCACGGGGTTGAGCCATGTGAGCCGGCGGCGGCGTATGGGCGTGAGGTCAGAGGGGTGACGATTACCACCGGTGTGGTGGAGGACCTGCCTGTGGTCCGGACATTCTCTGTTGTGCACAGCTCACACGTGATAGAGCATGTGCCTGACCCGGCGAGCTTTCTTGATCGAATCCGGACGCACCTCACCCCGGGCGGCTACGTCGTACTAGTAACCCCGAACACCTCCGGACTACAGGCGCGGCTGTTTGGCGCGCGTTGGAGAAGCGCCATCGCGGATCACGTCAACCTCTTCTCGCTGTCCAACCTAACTCGGCTCACCCAGGATCGCGGTTTTGAGCGGGTCGCCTGGAAGACGTGGGGGGGGGTGGGGATAGGGGTTGCCCCCAAATGGCTCAAACGCCCGGTTGATCGACTTGCGAAGACATTCGGCTTTGGGGATGTGATGTTGCTCCTGTTGCGGCGTAGTGGAGCGGTTTGACAGGGTCCGGCAATGCCGTATAATAGGGGCTCGCGATGATTCCGTAACGGCCGGGGGAGTTTTAGGCCTTCACAGCAAGGAGCATCACGGTGGACATCACGGATATCCGGATACGTAAAGTGGGCTCAGAGGGTAAGCTCAAGGCGTACGTGACCGTTACGTTCGATCACTGCTTTGTCGTGCACAACGTCAAGGTCATAGAAGGACGTACCGGCGTCTTCATAGCTATGCCGAGTCGAAAGACCCGGAACGGTGACTACAAGGATGTAGCCCATCCCATCAATTCCGAGTTTCGGACAATGATGCAGGACGCGATTCTCAAGGCGTATGAGGAGGCGCCGGACGTGGCCGAAGAGGGCTACGTCCACGACGATGAGACGGAGTAGTCAGCCGGACGGATTTTGCACAACTGTCTTCTCAAACCGGGCTGTTGTCGCTATTTTGTATGGCCTAGTTTCTGCGCACTATTGAAGGAGCCTAACCATGGATCAGCTTACGCTCGGCGCGAGCAACCGCACTGAACTGAAGACAGGGGCCTCCCGTCGGTTGCGCGCCGCCGGCAGAGTTCCCGCCATCATCTACGGGCACCGTGACCCGCAACCGGTCGTGGTAGATGCGAACGACTTCGCGAATGCATTCAAGATCGTTGGAGAAAGTCATATCCTCAGTCTGCAGGTGGATGGGGAGTCCTACGATGTACTCGTGAAGGACTATCAACGTGACATACTCACCGGTCATTTCATTCATGTCGATTTTTACGAGATCGAGGCAGGCACGGCGCTGCGGACATCGATTCCAGTTCGCTTGGAAGGAACGGCTCTTGGTGTGAAGGAAGGCGGCGTTCTGGGCCAGTTGCTGCATGAGTTGGATATTGAGTGTCTGCCCAAGGACATTCCGGACGGCTTCCACGTTGACATCTCCAGTTTGAACATTGGCGACTCGGTCCATGTGACCGATCTTGCCGTTCCGGAGGGTGTTCGCGTTCTCAACAATGAGGACCAGGTTGTCGTGCTTGTCTCCGCTATGCGCGCTGAAGAGGCCGAAGAGCCGGAAGGTGAAGAGGCTGAGGAAGCAGAAGGCGCTGAGGGAGAGGAAGAGCCCGAGGAGGGCGAGGCGTAACGCTGATCCGGCTGGTTGTGGGCCTGGGCAATCCAGGCTCCGAATACGCAAACACCCGTCACAACGTTGGTTTCAGGACCGTACAGTCGCTTGCCCTGGCTCTGGGCGGGCGGCTCGCGAAACCGCTATTCCAGCCGGTTCTGCGCGGTCGAGCAGGAACCCTGTTTGTCGCGTTGCCGCTAACGTACATGAACCGGTCCGGCTTGGTGATGAAGCGGATGCTTCGCTGGTCACGAGCATCGGTAGATGAACTGCTGGTCGTGTGCGACAACATGGACCTTCCACCGGGGACGGTGCGGATCAAGCGCAAGGGTTCGGCAACCCAGCACAATGGGCTGTCGTCTGTCATGGACGCGCTTCGCACCGGTTCGTTTGCGCGGCTCTACGTTGGCATCGGGCGCCCGGATCCGGGCGCCACGGTGGTTGACCATGTGCTTGGCACACCGGGGAGCCGGGAGTCAACCGCGTACGAGCGTGCGCTCGACGTGGCTTGTCAGGCACTCGCGGAGCTACAACACGAGCCGCTTGACGCGGTCATGAACCGCGTGAACGCCCGTGCTGCGTACTGAAGTCCGCAGGACGCTTGGATCTCTGGGTCTCTCCGAAGGGAGTACCGTTCTGATAGCCGTCTCAGGTGGGGTGGACAGCTCCGTCCTCGCGCATGCTACGGTGACATGCGCGCCGGACCTGGGGCTCCGGGTCCGGCTGGCGCATTTCAACCACCGGATTCGCGCTCCGGAGGAACACGCTCGCGACCGTACCGCGGTGAGCCGGTTGGCGGACCAATTGGCGGTTGATCTTCTCTACGGAGAGGCTGCAGCGAACGAGATTGCAGCAGCAGCCACACGGAGCGGCGAAGGGCTCGAGGCTGCCGCGCGAGCGCGACGCTATGCCTTTCTGCTGGACTCGGCACGAGCGGCGGGAGCTCAAGCCGTTGCGGTGGGACATACGGCGGATGACCAGCTTGAGACGCTGCTGTTTCGTCTGTTCACCGGGCGTGGCGCGTCCATCACGGGGCTACGCGCAATGGAGCCGGTCCGCCCGTTTGATTCCCATAACCCCCACCTGCTACTCACGCGTCCCCTGTTGCACATCTCTCGTGAGGCTGTGCTCCAGTACGCACGGGAGCATCGGCTATCCTTCCAGGTAGACAGTACCAACCTGAGTACCCAGCACGCCAGAGGCGCCCTGCGGGCGGAGGTAATCCCGTCCATTGATCGCTCATTTCCCAACTGGCGCGGCGCGCTGCGGTCTCTTCAGGAGCGGCAACAACTGCTCGGTGATGCGATACTATCCGCCGCCGCCGCGCTGGAATGGGCGCCGGGCTCGGGAACGGTGGCCTGCGGCACCGGGCGTTTCCTCGCGCTTGACGGAGGGACCCGTCTGGCTGCGCTGCACCTGGCGTGCAGGCAGTTGGGAGCACCCCCACTGCCGTTCCGGCACCTGGCCCCGCTTGTGCACGCACGCCGAGCAATCGAGCTACCCTCGGCGGTGAGCGGGCATGGTATCCATATCTGCATAGACACGAATGAGATCCGTGTTGCCGTGGAGGAGCCGGATCGTCGGTACCGTGAGTTCGCCGCTGAGCTGAGTGAGGACCATCCGGTGACGCTACCGGGCGGAGCCGTTGTGCGGACCGCTTCAGCTTCACCGGACCCTGGAAACGTGGTACATTTGAGCGGGGTACGCCCGCCGCTGATTGTCCGGTCCAGGCGGCCCGGAGACCGCGTGCGGCGGCGCATGGGCAGCCGGAGCGTGAAGGATGTGCTGTCCGCAATGCGTCTGGATCCCGCGCTACGCCGGTGGGTTCCGGTTATTGAAGACCGCGACGGCGTTGTGGCGGTGCTTGCCTCGGTCGTCGGCGGCAGCGACGTTGTGGCAGACAGAGCAGATGAAGCCGCCGGGGTGCGAATTTCCATAGGATAAGAGACGGGCATGGGAGACAATAACAACGGCAACCGGGGCGATCCGGGGCCGTTCCAGTTCAACTTTCGCAACAACCGCTTCGCGCTTGTCTTGCTCGTGGCGATCTTCGGCATCTTCGTGATCCTGTTGTCGTCACCCACCCGGGATGCGAGTTCTGAGATCGAGTACACCCAGTTCTTGGACTACGTCGAGCAGGGGCGCGTGAAGTCGGTCACCATTCTGGATCAGCGCGAGATCAGAGGTCGGCTTGATGGAGGCCCCGCGGGGCAGTCGATCTTCCGGACCACCATTCCCTATTTCGACGAGCAGTTGATGAAAACTCTCAGGGAGGAAGGCGTAGCCACCTCCGGTGCATCCGCGGGCCTCTCCGGCTGGCAGATTCTGCTGAGTATATTTCCATGGATGATCGGTTTCATCTTCATCTGGTTCATGTTCCGGCAGATACAGGGCAGCGGCAACCGCGCCTTTTCCTTTGGGAAGAGTAAGGCAAAGAAAGTTGCTGACGACGCCAAGAAGGCGACGTTTGCCGACGTCGCCGGGCAGGCTGAGGCTAAGTACGAGCTTCAAGAAGTAGTAGAGTTTCTCAAGAGTCCGGCGCGGTTCACTCGGATGGGCGCACGAATCCCCAAAGGCGTGTTGCTGGTGGGGATGCCGGGCACAGGAAAGACCCTCCTGGCACGGGCGTGCGCCGGTGAAGCCAATGTTTCATTCTTTCACATGTCGGGCTCTGATTTCGTTGAGATGTTTGTTGGCGTGGGAGCCAGCCGGGTCCGTGATCTCTTTGACCAGGGCAAAAAGAGTGCGCCGTGCATCCTGTTCATAGACGAGTTGGATGCCGTTGGGCGTACGCGAGGGGCCGGATATGGTGGGGGCCACGATGAGCGTGAGCAGACGCTCAACCAGCTCCTGGTAGAGATGGACGGGTTTGAGACCAAGGACGGCGTGATCATCTTGGCCGCCACCAACCGTCCGGATGTCTTGGACCCGGCACTTCTGCGGCCGGGCCGCTTTGACCGCCAGGTGGTTGTTGATATGCCGGACTTGGAGGAGCGCGAAGCGATTCTTCGGATACACAGCGCCAAGGTGCCGCTTGCTACCGGAGTGGATATGAAGCGGATTGCACGGGCCACCCCAGGATGCTCGGGCGCAGACATCGCAAACCTTGTGAATGAGGCGGCACTCTATGCTGCTAGAAAAGGGAGAGATCTGGTCGCAGATGAAGACTTTGAGGAGGCCCGTGACAAGATCTTGATGGGCGTGGCGCGGAAGTCTCGGGTTATCAGCGACGAGGAGAAGCGCAAGACCGCGGTGCACGAATCCGGGCATGCGTTGCTGCACTATCTCTTGCCGAACGCTGACCCGTTGCACAAGGTGACCATTGTGCCACGGGGACGCGCCCTGGGCGTAGCGTTCTCGCTGCCGGAAAAGGACATTTACTCTCGTAGCCGGGGGTACCTGCTGGACCGGATCAAGATTGCGTATGGCGGATACATTGCGGAGACCATGCTATACGGTGAGACATCCACGGGAACGCAGAATGACCTGAAACAGGCAACCGAGCTTGCACGGAGGATGGTTACGGAGTGGGGAATGAGCGAGTTAGGTCCTGTCGCGTTTGGGAAGGAAGAGGAACCAATCTTCATTGGCAAGGAGATTGCCCGGCACCAGGACTACTCGGAGAAGACCGCCCAGGAGATCGACGGCGCCGTTGAGCAGTTGCTGGATGTAAGCTTTCAGGAAGCTCAGCGGCTGCTGCAGGAGAATAGAACAGATCTAGAACTGCTGGCGGAGCGGCTGATTGAGGTAGAGACACTGGCAGACGCTGAAGTCCGCGAGCTGTTGGGGTATCCTCCCGTGACAAGGAGTGACTAGCGCGTGAGAGTACCGCTTGCCGTCTTTCTGCTCATTGCAGGCATGGGTAGTGCGGTTGCCGACTCGGCAGACGTGGACCGCTCGGTTGCGCGGGTGTACTTTACTGCGGCGCAGGATGCCCACGCGGAACAGTTGTGCGAACAGGCTCGCGGGTTCCTGGAGGCCTCGCTTGATCACTGGCCAACATACGGTGATGCGCAGTTTGAGCTAGCGAAGCTCTTGAGCACTGATCGAGCACAGACACGGCGATCTCTGGCGCTTCTGGAAGACGCCGTTGATGACGGGGTTTTCGAGCGCAGACGCCCGGCGGAGGCGGCTGCGCTCCTTGCGGGCATCCTGGAGCGGATAGGCGAGTATGAGCGTGCTCTTGTGGTTGCGCAGGGGGCCGACGGTAGTGATCCGCTGCTGACGGACATGGTCCGAGCAGACTTGCTTGTGCGACGCGCACGGTCTCATGCGGCGTTGGGGCAAGCCGAGCAGGCTCTGCGGCTCGCCCAGGAAGGCATCCGGCGGTTCCCATGGGATCCGCGGTTCCTGTCCGTGCGGCTGGCGTTTGATCAACCGCCTGATCTCAGCTATCGCCGAGCGCTGGAGCGTTTTGATCCGGAGCAGCACCGCGTCTGGTACTTGCGCCTCCTTCTGGAGTACGGGCTCTTGGCTCCCACGGCAACTGAGAGACGGTGGGCCGCCGCACGGTATATTGATCTGGGCGGAACGGACCCCCGCGTAGCTGAGGTCCTGGCGCGAGCAGGCGAGGATACTGAGGCGGTGCTCGCCGCGTGGGATGAGGTTACTCGCGGCGGCCGCGCCGGCGACAATCCTCTAGATTTGGCCGCGTTTCGTGACCTTGCGGCATACCTGTTGGATCATGAGAACACTTCGGTACGCGATGCGGTGCTTGCGGGACTCAGTGCGCGAACCTCTTCCTATAGCGGAATTGCCGTGGTGGATGGAGACCGCGACGGGTTCTGGGAGGAGCGCTTCGCCGTCAGCGACGGTGCGGTGACCCGGTGGTGGGTAGATCCGGATCAGGACGGCCTGGTGGACTATGAGATCGGTATAGCGGATCGCGTGCCGGTGAACGCTGCTCTGGGTGATGAGGCGTTTCATACCATCGTGACGTATGAGCGGTACCCTTTTGTGGCGTTGGCCGAGCTTCACTACGATCACGGGACCGAGCGGGTGTATGTGGTTCCCGGACGGTTGCGGTTTGAGGTGATGGAGCAGCTGGTTGATCCGTCTTCGGAGCTGCCGGAACTGCTGCGAGCCTGGGAGCTTCCGCGAGCCAGACCGTTTCTGCTGGATGCGCAACTACGCGAGATCGCCTACCGCTCTGAGGCTACTGGGCCCGGTGGTGCGGTGATCGATTCTTACCTCCTTGATGGAGAGATTGTTCGCGAGCGGCTGGACCGTGACGGTGATGGGTACTTCGAGGAGTACGTTGTGTACCGGGACGGTGCGGTCTTTGCGGACGTGTTGGACCCGGATGCGGACGGATACTTTGAGGTTGCTCGCCAATACAGTAGAGGCGGGGTCGTGTTCACCGGGGTTGACGACGACGACGACGGCGTCCCGGAGCTCCGCACGTGGGGTGCCGGGCCGGTGCTGCTTGAGTGGGACACCAATCAAGACGGTCGAGTCGATATCCGTGAGTTCCGGTTGTGGAAGGATCGTGTGATCCGGGATTTTCCCGGTGCGGAGCGTAGACCTGAATGAAGTATGTGCGAGCGATCTCCTGTAGTCTTGCGGTGCTTGGCGTGGTAGCGGCTATCGTCGGCTGCACTACCGTTCCGCTCGCGGAGGTTCCTGCGCGGCCTGAGGCGCTGCGCCAGGAGTTAGAAGACCTTCTGGCGGCCGGTAGCCCGTCGGTGGCGGTCGCGCGCATTGATGCTCTGCGTCGTGACGGCTTGCTAACGTCCGCCGAGCGAGCGGCGTACCAAGACCGTGCCGTTCGTCGGATGCAGGATGCGTATGGTGTTGCCATAGAAGAAGAGCGGTTCGCCGATGCGTTGCGGCTACACGGGAACCTTTCGCAGCTGGAGGAACTGCCTGAGGAAGCCGTGGATACCGGACGGGGTGATGAGCTGCGGGTGCGGTATGCCGACCACATTGCTCGTGACGGGTTTGGACCGGGAGCCCTCTCCGAGCTTCTCAAGGTGAGCAACTTGGCGGGGCTTGCGGAAGCCACCTTGCTGCGGTACTCGGAGCTTGCGCGCTCGCTCAATGATCGACGGTCGGCATCAGCGATTCTTGACGCACTGACAACACGGGGTGCGGCAATCCCTGAAGGTCTGGGCGCGTTCATTGCCAAGATTCCACGCCCTGATGAGATGATCCAGGGGACGGTTACCGTGTGGGTCAACCGCGGAATTCGGCTGGAGGGGGGTGTTGGACTTCCTGACCGGGTAATTGGCAGTGGGTTCTTTGTTGAACCGTCAGGATACCTAGTGACCAACTATCACGTGATCGCAAGCGAGGTGGATCCTAAGTACGAGGGGTACTCTCGTCTGTATGTCCGCTTGCCTGATGCGCCAAACGATCGCGTTCCGGCGAGAGTCGTGAGTTGGAGCCGCATCTTTGACATCGCGGTGCTAAAGATAGAGGTTGACGCTCCATACGTGTTTTCATTCAGCAACATCCGGACGTTGCAGCCCGGTACGCCAATCGTCGCCATAGGGTCACCGGTTGGGCTGGAGAATTCCATCAGTTCCGGGATCATCTCCGCGGTTGGACGACGGTTCCTACAGATGGGAGACGCGCTCCAGGTGGATGTCCCGGTAAACCCGGGTAACTCGGGCGGCCCGTTGCTTGACCACGACGGTGACTTGGTGGGGGTCGTGTTCGCGGGGCTGGAGCAGTACCAGGGGTTGAACTTCGCCATTCCCTCCTTCTGGGTTCAGCACTTCCTGAGCCGGCTCTCCACGGAGGGAGAGGTGATCCATCCGTGGATAGGCGTTGCGGTGTACGAAGCGAATGAAGGGCTTGAGGTGCTGTACGTGGCCAAGAACAGTCCCGCTGAGATTGCCGGCCTGCGTACCGGTGACGTGGTGACCCACATTGGTGGTGCCGACGCAATAGGGATTGGTGAGGCGCAACACGTGATCTTGAATCACTGGCCGGGAAGCCTGCTCTCGTTGTCGTGGTTGCGAGGCGGCGATCCGCAACACGGAGTGGTGGCGCTTGCTGAGCGACCGTATCTGCCCGTTGAAGAAGCCTTGCAGCGCGATACCGAAGAGCGTCTCTTTCCGGCGCTCTTCGGTATGCGGCTCAGGCCGGCGGGCGGTGCGCTTCAGCGAAACTTCGTGGTGGATGAAGTGTATCCCGGCAGCGTGGCGGACGAGTCTGGGATCTCCCCAGAAGACCCGCTGGTTGTTCGTGATTTCGCGCTTGACGAGGACCTTGAGCCCGTTGTCGAGGACCTTCTCGTACACCTTG
>CAYTGY010000031.1:0-20067 GCA_964437265.1 uncultured Spirochaetaceae bacterium
GCAGGATTCTCGGGATGGTTGGCTGATGGTGGAGGGGCTGGTATTGGACGCCCAGCTTTTTTACCTTCTCTTTGTGCGAGTGTTCGCGCTGGTGCGGGTGGCTCCGCTGCTCTCCTCCGACGGGATACCCGGAATTGCACAGGTCGCGTTGTCGCTCCTGTGTGCCGCGCTCGTGTTCCCTTCGGTGAACGCGACCGGGTATCCCATTCCGGAGCTGGGGCTTGCGTACGCGTTGCTGGCCGTTGGAGAGGCGATGATTGGGATCATCACCGGACTCATGCTCTCCATCATCTACGCGGCGTTCCAGACTGCGGGCCAGCTCTTCAGTCTCCAGATGGGGTTTGGAGCGAGTCAGGTATTTGATCCGCTGGCGCAGGTAGAGATGCCGCTGATGGGGCAGTTCCTGAACCTGGTGGCGATGTTCACGCTGGTGGTCACCTCCGGTCTGCAGAAGATCTTGCTTACCGGTGTCTACTACTCCTTCCAGTCAATCCGTGCCGCGGACCTGGTGCTCATGAGACAGGACATAGTGCGCTCTATGCTGTCCGGGCTTTCAGCCCTCTTTGAGAACGCATTGATCATCGCATTTCCCATTCTAGGCACGCTGTTCCTGGTTCAAATTGTGATGGGGCTGCTTGCGAAGGCTGCTCCGCAGATGAACCTCCTGATGATCGGCTTCCCCATTTCCATTGGGGTTGCGTTCATCATCCTCATGATATCGTTGCCGTTCATCATGGAGCGGTTCGATCGTCTCTTTGCCGTTGGGTTTGAGAACCTGATGCGATTCTTCAGCGCCGCGGAGGCGCTACAATGAGAGCACCACAACGGTACACCGAGGCCGAGGTGCTGCTCAGGATGCACCTTCAGTGGTTCGCCGCTGAAGATGAGGGGCGTACTGAGGAACCAACCGAGCACAAGATTGAAAAGGCTCGGGAGGAAGGTAAGGTTGCGAAGAGCCAGGATGTCACCGGCGCGGTGATCCTACTTTTCTCCGTAGTCGCACTGCTGATCTTTTCGCGGTTCTTGATGGACAACGTGCTGGGGATGATGCGTTTCTTCTATGGGCGGCTGAGTGAGATAGATATCACCACGGACCGAACCATAGCGAGAGCGTTCTTTGCGTATTTCATTCGGTTGTTGCTGCCGATCGCCGCTGTCGCAACCGTCGCGGCGGCAGCGGGCAGCATTGCGCAGGTCGGCTTCCTATTCTCTACGAAACCAATCACTCCGGACTTCAACCGCATTGCTCCACGGTTTGGCAAGTTTTTCCAGCGCGCGCTCCTTTCCACGGAGGCGGGGTTCAACCTTGCCAAGTCACTGGGGAAGGTTCTGATCATTGCGGCGCTTGGCGTGGTCAACGTCGCGACCCGTATCAACCAGATCACGGCGACCATACATGTGGGGTTTGGTCAGTCATTTGGCCTCATTGCGGAGATTGCGTTCAACATTTTGTTCCAGGCGGCGCTGATCCTCCTGGTGCTCTCCATCTTCGACTATCTGTTTCAGCGGCGCCAGCATCGTGAGTCGTTGAAGATGACCAAGCAAGAGGTGAAGGAAGAGCGGAAGACCTACGAGGGGGATCCGCTGATCAAGAGCCGGATGCGCCGGCGAATGAACGAGCTGTTATCCAAGAACATGATGCGGAATGTTCCGGAGGCGGATGTGGTGATCACCAACCCAACGCACTTCGCGGTTGCCATGGAGTATCGTCGTGAGTCGATGAGCGCTCCTACGGTCATCGCAAAAGGCCAGGACCATCTGGCTCAACGGATCCGAGAGGTCGCGACGGAGGCCGGCGTTCCCATTGTGGAAAACAGACCGCTGGCGCGAGCGCTGTACGCGGAAGTGGAGATTGGCGACACGATACCGGAGAAGTTCTATGAGGCGGTGATCATTGTGCTCAAGCAGGTCTACGAGATGACCGGTAGAGTGGTAGGGGGCCGCTGATGGCTGATGTCCAGACCGTTCTAAGCAACGCCTTTTTGCGTCAACGCAGCGACATTCTGGTGGCCATTGGCGTGGTTGTGGTCGTGTTGATGCTCATCATCCCCATCCCGACGGTCCTGCTGGACAGCGTGATGGTGCTGAACGTCACTATTGCTCTGCTGACCATGTTGATCGTGCTCTACACCCGTAGCGCACTTGATTTCTCAGTGTTTCCAACGCTGCTACTGGTTGCCACGGTGTTCGGTCTGGGGATCAACGTGTCCTCTACGCGGCTAATCCTGAGCCAGGGCGCTGATTTCAACGGCCGCGTGGTTCTTGCGTTCAGCAACTTCGTGGTTGGCAGTAGCGGGACCGAAGGTCTGGTAATTGGCATCATCATCTTTGTGATCTTGATTGCGGTTCAGTTCATTGTGATCACCAAGGGCGCTACGCGCGTGGCCGAAGTGGCCGCACGATTCACGTTGGACGCACTGCCGGGCAAGCAGATGGCCATTGAGGCCGAGTACAACAGCGGTGCGATCACCGAAGAAGAAGCGGCTACGCGGAAGACGGAGCTGGAACGCGAGGTGGACTTCTACGGAGCCATGGACGGTGCCAGCAAGTTTGTCAGCGGAAACGTCAAGATCGGTATCCTGATTACCATCGTCAACATCGTCGGCGGGATCATCGTCGGCTCCACCATTCACGGAGAGAGCATCAACGAGGCGCTCCAGACGTACATCCGCTTCGCCGTCGGTGACGGTCTGGTGACGCAATTGCCCGCGCTTCTTGTTTCAACGGCAACGGGAATTATTGTTACCCGCGCGGTATCTGACGGGACGTTTGGTCAGGATATCACCACCCAGTTCTCGCGGCAGAGCCGGATCTACTGGATTGCGGCAGTCTTCCTGTTGGGGCTCTCGTTCCTGCCGGGCTTTCCGTGGTATGTGCTGATCCCGCTCGCAAGCTTGAGCGCGCTGCTCGCATACCGCCTTGGCCTGCGGCAGGCAAAAGAGGAGGCTACCGCGGAGGCGGGAGCGGAGTCCGCGCGTGCGGCGGAGACGCCGGCGGAGATCTCGCCGGTGGCGCCGCTGGATCCGCTCTCCCTGGAGCTGGGGTACGGTCTTGTGCCGTTGGTTGACCGGGATAAGGGCGCGGAGCTGCTGGACCGCGTGACCCGGATCCGCCGGGAGATGGCGCTTGACCTTGGGCTCGTGGTGCCGCGAATTCGGATAATCGACAACATGCGGCTTGAGCCAAGCGAGTACTGCTTCAAGATTCGCGGTGTGGAGGTGGGCCGTGGCACCATCCGGATGGGCCACTACCTGGCGATCAACCCCGGAGATGCGCGCGAGGAGATTCCCGGTGAGCGGACACAGGACCCTGCGTTCGGGTTGCCCGCGCTGTGGATAACCGAGGAACAGCGAGACCGCGCCGAGCGCGCCGGATACACCGTGGTGGACTCGCCGTCGATCATTGCCACACACCTGACGGAGATCATCAAGCACCACGCCTCCGATATTCTGGGACGTCAGGAGGTCCGCGGGATCCTGGATACGCTGAAGCGGGACTATCCGGCTGTGGTTGATGATGTACTGCAGGGGCTCTCGCAGGGAGAGATCCAGAAGGTCCTGCAGGGACTGCTGGCGGAACAGGTGTCCATACGCAATTTGGTCACGATTCTGGAGACGCTTGCGGACTACGGGTCAGTGACTAAGGAGCCTACCTTCCTAATCGCCAAAGTGCGTCAAGCGTTGGGGCGGCAGATATGTCTCCAGCACGTCGACGAGGATCGCGTGCTGCGCGTGATGACACTTGATCCGGAGCTGGAGCAGGAGATCATCGAGGCCCGCGTGGAGACCGCAGACGGCGTCATGCCCGCGCTGCGCCCGGAGCGTCAACGCCGCTGGTTGACCGCGCTGACCAATGCCGTCCGGACCGTACAGCAACAGGGACACCACCCAATCATTCTGTGCTCGGAGGCGGCGCGACCACTGGTGAAGGCCGGTAGCCGCCGCGAGGTACCGGACCTGGTGGTGCTGGCTGTTCCGGAGATCATCCCTGAGGTCCGGGTTGAGGCGCTGACCGAGGTTCGCGTACACGAGTGAGGGAATAGATGGAGTACTTCGTTGAACAGGGGACAACACACCGCGAGGCCGAGCTCAAGGTTCGGACCAAGTACGGGGAACACGCACGGATCATGCATCACCGTACGGTCCGCATTGGGGGGTTCCTGGGGCTCTTCTCTCGTGAGGGGGTAGAAGTGACGGGATACCTGTCGAGCGACCCCCCGCGAAAGAAGGTTGCGGTCTCGGCGCAGAAGAACCTGGAGGAGGAGAAACGCAAACTGCTCGGGCTCGCGACGGGGGACAAGTCGTTGGAGACGGTCCTTGAGGAAATACGCAGCATCAAGGGGTTGATGACCACGTCACGGCCCGGTTCCTCCGAGCATCCATCCATTACCGAAATTCGGGGGATTCTGGAGGATAACGACTTCAGCCGCACGTTTATCAATCGCATCTCGAACAGGCTTCGGGCGGAGTTGTCGGTAGAGGAGCTTGAGTCCGGCGAGGATCTCCGGGCTCGCGTGCTCACCTGGGTTGGTGAGGCGATCAAGATCCATCCGCCCGCCAAGAGTGCGCGGCCGCATGTGTTTGTCCTCGTTGGCCCCACGGGCGTTGGGAAAACGACGACCATTGCGAAGCTTGCGGCGTTGTATGGACTCGGCGGTCGCGACGGGAAGAGCCGTGCCATCAGGATTCTCACCATAGACAACTATCGGATTGGTGCTCGCCAGCAGATTGAGACCTACGGTGAGATAATGGGTATTCCGGTCGCGGTGGTGGAGTCCGCCGACGACATGCGCAAGTTCTTGGCACTCTACGCTGATGCGGACATGATCTTTGTTGACACGATTGGCAAGAGCCCGCGTGACTTCCGCAAACTGGCTGAGATGAACGAGCTACTTTCCATGTGCGGGACATCGCGCCATGTGCATCTTGCGGTCAGCGCGACCACAAAGAGCGCTGATCTCCAGGAGACCCTTCGTCAGTTTGAGCCGTTCAAGTACGAGTCAGTGGTAGTCACAAAGATGGATGAGACATCTCGCGCTGGGGGAGTGATCAGCGTACTGAGTGAGGCTGGGAAGCCGGTTTCGTTTGTCACGGACGGTCAGCGGGTGCCTCAAGACATAGAGCGGGCAACCGCCAAGCGGTTTCTCTTGGGGTTGGAAGGATTCGGCGTCCCTCGATCCCATATTGAAAGAACCTTCGGATAGGGGAAGAATAGTATGGTTATGGCAGACCAGGCAGAGACGCTGCGGGAATTGATGAAGAACAGAAGTGATACGTCGAACTCAAAGACACGCATCATTGCGGTTGCCAGCGGCAAAGGTGGTGTTGGGAAGACGAATCTCTCCACGAATCTGGCAATTGCATACGCCAAGCTGGGCAAGAAGGTCATCCTGATGGATGCGGATTTGGGATTGGCGAATGTGAATGTTGTGCTCGGGATCATACCCAAGTACAACCTGTACCATCTGATCCGCAAACAGAAAACCATGTCGGAGATTATCATGGATACCGGCTATGGTATTCAGATTGTCGCCGGCGCAAGCGGATTCGCGAAGATCGCCAATCTTTCAGAGGACGAGCGGGAGACATTCATTGGCGAGATCTCTGAGCTTTCGTCTGCAGACGTGATCATCATTGATACCAGTGCGGGCGTCTCCAACAATGTTCTCGCGTTCGTCGCCGCTGCTGATGAGGCGATCATCGTGACCACGCCCGAGCCCACGGCAATTACCGACGCCTACGGCATCATCAAGATCATCGCAACTGAGATTGACAATCTGGGTCTCTCGCTCAAGCTCGTCGTCAACCGGGTGAAGAGCGTTACGGAAGGCAAGAAGGTCTCCGAGCGGGTCATTAACATAGCCGGGCAGTTTCTCAATCTCAAGGTGGACTACCTTGGGTACGTGTACGAGGATCCTGGGGTTCACCAGGCGGTGCTGCGCCAGAAGCCGTTTATGGTGCTTGACCCCAAGAGCAAGGCATCCATCTGTGTCCAGCAGATCGTAGGACGGCTGGAAAAGGTGGAGTTCAAGGAGGGCGGAGGAGTCGGACGGTTCTTGCGACGGTTTTTTGGTGGTTGAGCGTTGCTTGACGGCCTTGGAGGTATTATCTAATCTGTAGGGAAGCGCGATGAATGAGAGCTGGAAGGCGAGCGTGTTTGCAGGCGCCGCAGCATTTCTGCTGTCGGCAGTCGTGGGAGCTCTGGGAGGGGTGGCCTTCGGTGCGCTATTCTTGCGCGCACTGGTCAGTGCAGCCGTCTTTGCCGGCGGAGCTATCGGCGTGCGTTTCCTGGTCCAGAAATACCTCCCCGAGCTTGCTGAATCGCCGCCGTCAAGCGGTGGTGTTGGTGGCCGCGTTGACCTTGTGGTGGATGACGAGGTGGACGACCTCATGGGCCACGACCGTGACGATGCCAACGACTACTCGGTGGATACCGACGGCTCAGAGGACGACGTTGATGGCGAACTGGAAGAGGAGCCGGAGAGCGATGGGGAGACCGTTGGTGACCCTGGAGCTGACGCGGAGACCGACGATGTGGAGGAGCTTGACGAGGTGCCTGAGCCGGATGAGGCCAATCTGTCCGCGGGGGATGGGCCTGCCGGAGCGCTCTTGGAAGAGGTTGAGGATGAGGATACGGCAGGTGGCTCTCTTCCGGATCTTGACAGTTATGAGGATAGCTTTGTCAGCACGGGCGACGGCATAGCCGATGAGCCGGGCGGCACATCTGAGAGCGGGGATGATCCTGCCGTCATGGCTCGCGCCATCCGCACGGTGCTGAAGCGGGATGAATAGGGGAAGGAGTACGATGGGCGATAAGGTCCTTGCCGAAAAGACTGAAGAGCAGCTATGGCGGAGGTACCGGGATACCCGCGATCCGGCTATCCGAGATCGCCTGGTTGAGCAGTACGCACCCCTTGTCAAGTACGTTGCCGGAAAGGTAGCCGTCGGGATGCCGCACAACGTGGAGTTCGACGACCTCGTTGGATACGGTGTGTTCGGGCTGTTTGACGCAATTGAGAAGTTCGACCCTGACAAGCACGTCAAGTTCAAGACGTATGCCGTAACGCGGATCAGAGGGGCAATTTTCGACGAGTTGCGATCCATCGACTGGGTTCCTCGCTCAGTGCGTCAAAAAAGCCGGGAGATAGAGGAGGCGGTTCGGCGGTTGGAGAGTTCGCTTGGACGAACTGCCACTGATGCGGAGATCGCGAAAGAGCTGAACATGAGCTCGAAGGAGTTCGAGAAGACCATGCTCAAGGTCTCCGGCACGGCGATCATGTCTCTCAACGACGTCTGGTACACCGGCGAAGACAATGACAAGGTGTCGATCGCGGACAGCATTGAGAGCCCCGATAGCCTCCAGCCGGATACGATCGTGGAGAAGGATGAGATCCGGCGTGTGATCATTGAGGCGATCCATCAGCTGCCGGAAAAAGAGAAGAAGGTCCTGGTGCTCTACTACTACGAGGACCTGACGCTGAAAGAGATTGGGCAGGTGCTGGAGGTGACCGAATCACGCGTGTCGCAGCTGCATACGAAGGCGATCATGCGACTGCGTGCCAAGCTAACAAACATAAAGCGGGGTATTGTGTAGATCATGGTGTCGCTGGAAGACATTAAATCCTACATGCACGATCGCATAGAGGAAGACCGGCAGCGGAGATTTGTCAACGTCTCCGGCGACACGCTCGAGGACGCGCTACAGCAGGCCTCCATTGAGTTGAACACGCCCATCAAACACATTGAGTATGAGATTCTTGAGCGCGGATCTCGAGGGATGCTCGGCGTAGGAAAGAAACCGTATCTCATTATCGCCTATCCGGCCCAGAAGGCTTCGTCTGCGGAACAGGCTGATGGCGAGGTAGCCATTGACATGTCGCTTCTGGCCGAGGAGCAGGAAAAGGATCGGGACGGGGACGTGTTCGTCCGCCTGACGCCGGACGGTGTCATGCTCAAGGTCACCAAACCGGTTGGTTCCGGCGTGCGTGCGACCGACCAACAGGCAATGGCCAAGCTTCGCGACCGGACCGATGCGGAGGTTGACAAGAGTAGAGTCGCTCGCGTTGCTAAGCTTGCGCAAGGCGAGTTCATCAAAGTAGGCGATTTTCGGTATAACCCGGCCGAGGATGCTGCCTTGCAGGTAGAGGTCACCGACGACCAAATGAAGGCGTATCTAACCGCATATCCACCGGGTGACGGGGGGGCGGACCCCGCGCTGGAGCAGATGGTCGGGTTTCTTCAGAACAACGATGTGTTGTACGGGCTCCTGGATGAGGTGCTCCAGCGGTTTGAGGACGAGCCGGTCTACCGTCAGTCGATCCTGGTGGCGGAGGGGACCAAACCAAAGAATGGCGCGGACGCGCAGATTCTCTACAACTTCGAAACGGACCCCGGGAATGTGCGGTTCAAGGAGATCGACGGCAAAGTCGACTTCAAGGAGCTAAATCTGCTCCAGAACGTCGTTGAGGGGCAGGTGCTTGCCAAGAAGCGCCCGGCTGAAAAAGGGGAGGCGGGCCGAACGGTAACCGGCCGGTTGCTCGCAGCGAAGGACGGCGCCGATATCGAAGTACCGATTGGGAAGAACGTCCGGCTGAACGAGGACGGATCTCAGGCGATAGCAGAGATCAACGGGCAGGTGGTTATCTCTGCCGGAAAAGTGACGGTGGAGCCGGTGCACGTCATCGCAGGTGACGTGAATCTCAAGACCGGTAACATCTTGTTCCTGGGGACGGTCCTGGTAAAGGGCTCGGTAGACGACGGATTCAGCGTGAAGGCTGCCGGTAACATTGAGGTGATGGGCAGTGTCGGCAAGGCTGAGTTGGATGCCGAGGGAGATATCATTGTCCATCAGGGTATCAATGGGAAGTCGACCGGTCGCGTGCGTTGTGGTGGGAGTGTCTGGAGTCGCTTCATTCAGAACGCGCGGGTTGAGGCTGGGAAGCTGGTTGTAGTCTCCGACGGCCTGATCAACTCAGATGTGTTGAGCGACCACAAGATCATTTGCAAGGGCAAGAAGGCCAATATAGTGGGCGGGCACCTTCGCGCCGTCGAGGAGATCAATGCCAAGTCGCTAGGCTCGGTGGGCGGCAAGGAGACAGACCTAGAAGTTGGCTACGATCCCAAGCGAAAGGAACGGCTGGCGCAGATTGAGGGCGAGCGTGAGCAACTGGTAGCTAAGATCGATGAGCTCGCGCTGAACATGAAGACTATTGAGAATTTCGTGCGTGCGGGGAGGAAGCTTCCGCCGGACAAGAAGGAATACTACGGACAGCTGAAGGTAGAGCGGGAGGAGTTGGAGCAGCAGGTAGACACGCTCAAGGAGGAAAGTGAGGAGATACGCTCATATCTTTCGGAGATCCGCGTTGCTGGGAAGATCAGTGCATCCGGAACGGTGTTTCCGGGTGTCAAGATCCACATCAAGGACGCGTACCTTGAGGTGCGCAACGAGTTCAAGAGTGTTACCTTCGTTGCAGAGAAGGATACCGTGAAGGTCACTAAGTACGAAGACAGCAATGAGGATCTCACCATAGGCAAACGGGGATAAGCGCATGGCCATACAGCCGATTGATCTGCAAGTGCTCTTCGCCAGGCTCAATCAGATTGGGCGCGAGCAGATGGCCCACCGCAATATGTTGGTCCAGAGTCAGGCTGTAGCCGGGAATGAGATCGCCCAACATAGCGAGGAACAGGATCGGCGAGTGAACGAGACCAATAACCTGGAGGGTGGTCCGGAACAGGCAAACGACGAAGATGAACGCGGGCAGCAGAATGCGGAAACCGGTCAGCGAGAGTCAAGTGAGCAGGATGCGGCGCGCGAGTTCTTTCGTGACCCTGACCTTGGGCAGAACGTCGACGTTTCCGGGTAGCTTCAGTGACTCCAGCAACTGTTCTCATCATCAACTTGGTCGCGCTTCTGATGGTCGGTATTGCGCTGCGAGGCTACGTCCGACGGCAAACTCGCCAGGAGGCCGTGCTGGAGGAGATCAAGCGCGAAGCCGGTGCCATCATCACCGAGCTCAATGCAACCACGGAGCGGAATATCGAACTTCTGGAGGAGCGTATCCAGCGGATTTCGGAGTTGGTCGCGACTGCAGACCGCCGAATCGGCACGCTGCGTAAGGAAAACTCGATAGACCAAAGCGTCCGGCAGACCTACACGCATCTGGGAGATAGACGATCGCACCGTCCCGCGGATGCAAAGAACGGGGACCCCACCGTCGAACCTGCGGCCCAGGCCGAACGGTCGGAGGAGCCGACTGTCGACATCCGTACGCGGGTTCGGAACCTCCACTACAGCGGCATGAGCTCGTCTCAGATCGCATCCACCGTGGGTAAGACCGTTGGCGAGGTGGAGCTGATTATCTCGCTGGCCTCGCCACCGCACTCCTGACAGGAACACCAACGTGGAGCACATCATCGGAATAGACCTTGGAACAACGACCTCCGCCGCGGCGTACATGGACGGCGACGATCCCGTCGTCATCCCGAATGATCGAGGGAACCGCATCACGCCGTCGGTGGTGGCGTTTGATGAGAGCGGTGCCATCCTGGTTGGTGAATCCGCGAAGAACCAGGCGGTAATCAACGCCTCCCGGACCGCGTCCCACATCAAGCGGCGCATGGGTGATACCGGTTGGGCCTTCCAGGTGGACGGTCGTCGTTACACTGCGCCGGAGCTCAGCGCGTTCATCTTGCGCAAGCTGAAGGAAGACGCCGAGCGGTATCTTGGCGGGTGGGTCGGCTCCGCGGTTATCACCGTTCCCGCACACTTTGGCGATACGGAACGGAAGGCTACCATGGAAGCTGGACATCTGGCTGGACTGCGGGTGCCCAGGATTCTAAATGAGCCTACCAGCGCGGCATTGGCATACGCTCGCCGGTGGGGCGGGAGCAGCCGCATTCTGGTGTACGATTTGGGAGGCGGGACGTTTGACGTAACGTGTCTGGCGAAGGAAGCACAGGAGTTCACCGTTCGCTCTACCGCCGGCGATAGTAGCCTCGGCGGCGTCGACTTTGATCGACTCCTACTGGAGCGAGTGGTTGCGGACTTTGAGCGCCAGTCCGGACTCGAGCTCAGGCAGGATCCTGTCATGATGCAGCAGCTGACCGAGCTGTGTGAGCGCGCAAAGATCGAGCTGTCCAATCAGGAGAGCGCCTCGGTGGCGCTTCCCTTCATTAGTGCCGGTGCAGCAATGCATCTTCGCCATATGATCCGCCGAGATGAGCTGAACGAGCTCATCTCCGAACTCGTTCGCAAGACCGTGAAGCTGACGCTCCGGGCGGTGAAAGAGGCCGGGTTTGGCGTAGAAGGAATTGACGCGCTTGTCCTATCCGGCGGTTCAAGCCGGATCCCGCTGGTCCACGGCTACCTCCGGCGCGCGCTGGGCCTGGGGGAAGTAGCGCTGGTGAATCCTGACGAGATTGTCGCGTGTGGCGCCGCCGTGCAGGCGGCGCTGCTTGAGCAAACCGGGTTACGAGCGGTGCTTCGGGATGTGACCGCGTTCAATTTGGGCGTGGAGATCGACGGTGGTATCTTTGTCCCCGTGGTGCGTCGCAACAGCCGGCTCCCGGTTGTTGAGAAACGAGTGTTCACCACGGTCGCTGATGGGCAGGACAGTGTGGAGGTGCACGTTCTACAGGGAGATTCTGAAGTGGCGAGGGAGAATCAGAGCCTGGGGAGGTTTCTCCTTTCGGGCATCCGAGACGCACCGAAGGGGCAGCCGCGAATTGACGTCGAGTTCCGTCTTGATGAAGATGGGTTGGCAACCATCGCGGCTCAGGATCTGGACACTCTGGTTGCGCAAAAGATATCCGTAGCGCCTCTATCGGATGCGGATGCATTGCCGGAGGACGCGGTTGAACGCAAGGCTGCGCTGGAGCTCTCCGCGGCGCTGAGTCGGGTGGATCTGCTGGTTCAGCGGAACGGGGATCGTCTTACAGATGGGCTGGCTGCGGACATCGTGGTGATTATCAAGCGGGCTCGGGAGGCGGTCTCGTCGAAGGACCCACCTCTGATTCGGCGTACCCTGGTGGCTCTCAAAGCAGCTGAGTTGGAACTGACCTTTGAAGCTGAGGAGCAAGGCCTTGGCAGAGCGTAGGCGAGGGCAGGATCCTCAGAGCAACCCGCGGACCCCGTATGCGATACTGGGCTTGGAAGAAAACGCGCCAATACCCACCGTCCGAGCGGCGTACCGCCTGCTGGTCAAGCAGCTGCATCCGGATAGCGGTGGTGACGGCGCAGACCAACGGAGGCTGGACCTTGTCATCGCGGCGTACAAGACCATCACGGAGCAGCATGCACAGCGTATCCAAAGCGCGGCTGCCCGTCACAGGCATGAGGCCCCAACCGAGCTTGAGCGCCTGGTGAACTTGGCACGCAACGGTCGGTCGCCGTCGTTGCGTGTGCTTGGAGTCAGGGGACTACGGCGCATGGGGGGGGCGGAGGCGCTCCGGTGTCTTGCGCAGGCGGTTGATGATGCCCATGATACCGTAGCGGTTGCGGCAATCGACGCGCTCGCCTCCATGACCCCTGGGTCCTCGGTGCGTACCTTTGAGCGGATGTTCACCAGGATGAACGAGGAGCGCAAGGTAGCGGTCATCACGGCAACGTCCGGTGCGAGCATCGGGGGGCGGTCTATGGGGATTGTCATGAGGGGGCTCGAGGATGAGAGCCCGGCGGTGCGTCGAGCCGCACTACGACGGTACGCGGAGATGGTCAGATGAGCGAGAAGAGTGGCAAGCTGAAACGTATGTTCCGGGCCGAAGGGAGAGCGATGCTCGGCAAGCTTGGCCGAGTTCTAAGACAGATCGAAAGCGGGAGTGAGGAGGCGGGCCTGGTTGACCGTGCGTTCAGATTCGCCCATTCGCTGAAATCTGAAGCTGCGTTTCTGGAATACGACACGCTGGCTGAGACTGCTCACCGTCTTGAGGAGCATTTGGCCGCGCTGCGCAGTGGTGGGAGCGACCGGAGTGGGCTCATGGATCTGCTGGTGCAGGCGGAGGCACGGTTTGAGGCAGCTGCTGAGCGGATCTCCGTAGAGCTTGCGGATACGGGAGAGCGAGGGAATGAACGCGCCGCGAACGAGGTTTCTCGTGGTGCAGGTCTGGTTGACCGCGTGGACCAACGTGCCAGGCGGCAGCTGCGAGAGGCGCGCGCCCGGAATGAGCACGTATATCATATTCAGTGCCGCTTATCGAGTGACGCGGAGGCGCGCTTCCCGCGCGCCTTCCTGGTGTTGAACAACCTTGAAGTGCGCTGCAATGTAATTGCCGTCTATCCCGACGTTGAGGCGCCGGCAGGCGCCGCAGGCGGCGCACTTGAGATGTTGGTGACAAGTACTGGTGATCAGCAACGGATCCATGACGCTCTTGGAGTTGACGAGGTCGAAGACGTCCAGGTTGTGGAGGAGACCTACGAGCGATATCTGGAGGTTCCCGGCGAGCGGTACCGTCCGTCGATGTGGCATGAAGACGTGACGTTTCGCATGAAGACGCCGGCGTATGAGGAGCTGTGCCTCTATGTTGATGAGCTGTGGTTGGCGGTTCACGAGTCCGCTGATGACCGGTTGCGCTTCATGGCAGACCAGATCCGCGGGCGCGTGAGCGCCACATCCACGGTTGAGTTGGTAGACCTTCTTGGCGAGCTGAGCCGGCGATTGCGCTCGTATGCTGACGAGCGAGGTAAGCGCGTCCGACTTGAGGTTGCGGGGGGCAGTGGTCCGGTCTTTCTGCCCGTCGCGGACCTTCTGGTAGAGGCGATACTCCACCTGGTTCGCAACGCCGTGGAGCACGGGATTGAGTCGGCGCATGAGCGGTCGGCGGCGGGCAAGCAACCCGAGGGCGTGGTTTCGGTGACCGTTGAGCGCGAACACACGGTGCTTCGTGTGCGAGTGGCTGATGACGGGGCCGGAGTGGATGAGATTCGCGTCCGCAAAGCTGCCGGAGGCAACGGTGGTGCACTGCTGGACGTGCTCGCAACGCCGGGGTTCAGTACGGCGCCTGAAGGCGGCGTTGCGGCCGGACGCGGCGTTGGGCTTGACGCGGTGGTGCACAGCATCCGAGAGGTGCTTGGCGGGTCCGTGAGGTTGAAGAATCACGTCGGGCGTGGGTTGGCGGTAGAGATAACCATCCCCAACGCCGGTCGTCAATACGGTGTGCTGATAGTCAAGGCCGGCACGTCTGTCTATGCGGTCCCCGCATCCGGCGTAGTTGACCACGGCGAGTTAGATCCGAGGTGGGTTCGCCACGACAGTCTTGGCAACCGCTACTATGAGTACTTGGGGGAGCGCCTTGAGCTCATAGCGCTCGAAGGCGCTGAGATCGGCCGCACGGGCACCGTGGTTGTGTTGTCCTCAGGCGATCGCCGTGCAGCGCTTCTGGTGGAGTCCGTTCTGGGTGAAGAAGCCGTTGTGCGCGACTTGAATCAACCGGGCCGCGTCTACGCGAGTACCGTAAACCGTGACGCCCGGCTTTTGTTGCCCTTCGACATACTGGGGTCGACGTAAGACCCCGGCGGTCAGGGCAAAAAAAACGGTATGCCTGGACGTCTGGAAACCGTCGAACGTCTCCGTCCGGCCGCCTCCACAGCACACCGTTTGGGGTTGCCCCTATTGCAGAGTATCGGCTACGGCAGGCAATGGCTTGACTTCTTTTCTCCGCGGGGCGGATGCGGCCGGGCGCTACAGTGTGCGCCGGAGCCGGTCACGCTGAAACGAGCAACTCTCAATCAACCCCCGGTAGAGCTCGCGTGAGGCTTGGACCTGCTCTGCCACGCTAGTGCTGCCAAAGCCCTGCGTAATTCGATGAATCTGATCTTGGAGCAGAAATGACACAACGTCGGTTCCACCTGCTTCGCTGATCTGCCGGTCAACTGGTTCCAGCCCGGAGAGGTCAATGGTGCCATGGTCACCAGGACTCGCACGATTGGCCGCGTCCACCAACTCAAGCGCCGTGCGCCCCAGGTGTTCGAGATGTGAGAGGGTCGCATCCAACTCACCAAGCGAGGTGTGGAGCACCGCCGAACGGCGCGCCGGGTCAGGGGCGTGCTCATTCCGGAGATCGGCAAGACGCTGCCTCAGCTGGGACCTGATGACCGGCAGATCCAAGAGCTCCTTCACCGTGGTGTGTTCCACACCGGGTATCTGGAGGCCGGCGCGTCCGAGGCGTCGTGTGGACGGAGCGTCCGAACGGATCATCTGTTCCTGAAACCAGTGTTGATAGACGGCCATGCGCCTATCCGTGAGGATCCGCGACCCGTCGTCGGCACGATCCCAATACGGGGCCCCGCTGTAGCGGTATCGCCCCATTGTTGTCTCAGCCGGTGCGCGGCGTGTCGCCGTGGACACGGCGTACTCTTCAAAGAAGCTTCCACCACAGTGCGTTCTTCCAGCCGGGAATCCTAGGTCTAGGCCGACCACGGTGACGGCGCCGCACTCCATTAGCCGTGCAAGATCCCACGCGGATGTGGAGACCGAGCCACCGGCGCCGAGCGCCCCAAGTGTCCCCACCGAAGCTTCTATATAGCGTCCGAGCGGAAAGAGGGAGGAGCAGAGGATGTGCGGAGGTGCGAAGCAACGGAAAATGGTCGGATGTGTAGCGGGTTCGGCTATCAGAACGGTCGCCGCAGTGTCAATGCGATCAAGATGTCTGGTGTTCCAGTACTGGGGGTCCACCACGACGCACAGGTCGGGCTCCACGCCGACGCGCCGACACGGGGTAATGGCCGTGTCCACTGCAACAACAAGCATGCGCCGTGCCAGTGCGGGAAGCGCGGTCAGATAGGTGTCCAATGTGGGGCCGGCGGCCACCACCAGTGCCGGGATGGCGCGGAACCGCCCGGATAGGACCTGCACGCCCACCGCGTTCTCCAATACCTGAACGTTGGCGAGGAGGTTGGCGATCCATCGCCTGCCGAACCTGGCGACGGTGTTTCGGTTGATGGAGAGTCGGTTCTGGAGCCGTCGCTCGCTGTCCTCCATCGCGTGCCAGAACTCCGCGTCTGTTTCCGCACGGTTCGGCATTCTGAAGACCTGGAACTCCTGTCTGACATGGGCGGAGAGAAGCTCATCAAGCAGGCTCGTTCGTGGTGCCACCAGAAGGCGGAGTCGTGGATTGGCCAGCAGCTCCGGGAGCGAACGGGCCCACAGAGCCGCGCGGAAAAGGTCAATGGAAGGCTCCACTGCAACAACCAGCGTCTCCTGCGTTGCCGCGAGTAGGGCCTGGGCCTGGTACCCCAAGCCGAATCCGTGCATGATCACCACGGGGGGAGCGTTGCGGGCAATCTCCGCGATACCCCGTTGTGCTTCTGCCGGAGGGTTTCGTCTGCTGTGCAACAAAACACCGTTGTAACGGGCGGTCGGCATATTGACCGGAGTCTGTGAGACGACTACATCTGCACTCTGTGCACCGGCATCACCCACAAGACCCGCAGCTTCCGGGTGTGTCATTCCCAAAGCGCGAATATTCTCCGGCCTAGGAGTCATTCGAGTACCAATTCCAACCGCATCCCGTCTGATACCGGCGCGCCGGGCTCAGGCGTCTGATCGACGACCCATCCGTGGCCAACCAGCGTTACCTGGATGTCCGTGCGCTGTAACAGCGGGAGCAGCGCTCGCTTGGGTAGACCTGCGTAGTTCGGCACCGTATCCGTGAGCTCCGGCAGGACCAGTTCTTCAAGGGTTAGTCGCCCGGGGTGGTCGACTATACGCGACCCCTCGATTGGGATATTGAGATGAGGGACCAGAAAGTCTAGAAACTCACGGACAATAGGGGCGGCGATGACACCGCCGTAGTGCTCGCCGGCGCTGGGATTGTCAATGGCTACGTAGACGATGATCTTCGGATCGTCGGCCGGCAGAATCGCGAGCGTTGAGGCAAGGAACTCCGTGGCCGAATAGCGCCCCGTTTGAGGGTCGATCTTCTCAGCGGTACCGGTCTTTGCCGCGATGCGTAGGCCGTCATACTGCAGGCGCCGAGCCGTGCCCTCCTGGACCGCCACCTCCATGGCGTTGAGGATGGTCTGCGCGACGTCTGGGGAGATGACCTCCCGAACCGGCGTGCGGCCGTATTCCTCAATGACGCGCCCGCTGGGAGAGACGATCTTGTCAATGATATGGGGCTTTATCAACACGCCTTGGTTTGCAAACGTCGAGGCCGCAGCGAGGAGTTGGACGGTTGTGACCGCGATCTCCTGGCCAATGGCCAGAGTCGGTTTGGTTCGTCCGGACCACTGAGACGGCCGCGCCAGGATACCGCGCGCCTCTCCGTTGATCTCCAGGCCGGTCTCCTCCCCAAACCCGAAGAGCTTGAGCATCTGATAGAATCGGTCGGAGCGCACCGTCTCGCTTGCATAGGCAGCGCCCACGTTGGATGAGTATTTGACAATCCCGGTGGTATCCACGGTCCCGTAGTTGGCCAGGTCGTGAATCGGTGGATTGGCCGCGTCATACACTCCGTTGGTGACAAACGTGTCCGCCGGGGTGATGCCCCCAAGCTGCAGGAAGGACGCGAGTGAGAAGATCTTGAACACGCTCCCGGGCTCGTACGCATCTACCACCGGACGGTCACGGCGCTCCGTGGCGGTATATGCGGCAAAGTCATTGGGATCATATGAAGGCTGACTTGCCAGGGCCAGCAAGTCACCGTTGGTTGCATCCATCACGGCAAGCGTGACCCAGTCCGACCGGTGCTCCTCCAACGCCTGCCGTGCCAGACGCTCCGCCTCATGTTGGATCATCAGATCGACGGTGAGAAACACCTGGTTGCCAAACTGCCGTCCCGGGGCCGGAGCGAGGTGCTGCTCCATGGTGTACTCGATGCCGTCAAGGCCCGTGCCGTCGTCGCCCACGAATCCAATGACACTACCAAGGATGGACTGATGCGGGTAGATCCGTCCGACATCTTGACGGAGGTGGATTCCCGGCAGTTGACCCGCTTCTGAAAGCTCCCGAATCCGCGCACTTTGGGCCGGGCTGATGGTACGGACCAGCGTGACAGCCCCCGTAGGGCCGGCCAGACGGGTACCGAGGCTCTCTGGGGACACCTGCAGGATGTCACCCAGAAGCTCTGCCTCACGTTGGGGGTCGATCACATCTTCGCGCCACGCATACACCGTATCTAGACGACTCTGGATGCTCAAGATGCGGCCGTCGCGGTCCAGTATTGGTCCCCGCTCAGGGACCGATTGCACGGTGTCGGCTGTTGCCGGCCGCCGGGTGTTGCCCACCATCAAGGTGACATATCTGCCGGCAATGATGATCACCGCCGCTGCCGCGAGTATGAATACGGCAATATAGCGCTTTCGATCGGTTGGATTCGCGGAGCCACTCATCGACACGGTACCGATTATCGGCCTTTTGCATGCCGACCATTTGCTCGGACGCAACTTGTTGTGGTGACTATAATACCTGCTCCGATTCTTGTCGATACGGTAGTTAGGATGTGTGCCGTTATCGAACACCAGAGAGTTTCACGACGGGCTTCCCGGCCGTCACGTCGAGTTGAGGAGCGTAGCAGCAGCGGGCGTCTTGGTGGGGGGACTATGGTCTGGGACAGCGCCCGGGCCATGCTTGCCATCCAGGAGCGGACGTCGCACCAGACCAGCCGGCCGTTCAGCGGCGAAGGTCTCTTGGCCCGGGCATCCCGCATTGCGGAGGGCCTTCCCGCGGAGCCTCCAATCCGCCGTCCCGCTCGTGTGCACATTCCCCAGCACTACCTCTCGCTGCTCACCGCCGTGCCGCCGGCGCTGGTGGTAATCGGCTTCATCCTCTCAGCTATCCTACCGGCATCCGCGTATCTTGTGCAGCGTCTCGCGCCGGAGCTACCGGTGCCAACGGTAGCCGACGCGCTGCTTGCCCCCGGGGAGCCGCGGTCGCAGACCGCGGCTCTGAGCATCGACCCTACGCCATATGAAGGCATTCGCCTCACTGAGTACGTGGTGAGACCGGGGGATACCATCTCGGAGATCGCCGCCTCGTTTGGCCTCCATGCCGGTACAATCCTCTCGCTGCATCCGGTAGACGTACGGCGTCTGCTCCCGGGGACGGTGTTGACCATCCCCAATCGCGACGGGCTCTTCGTGGGTGTGCAACCAAACGACACGCTGTCTGGAATTGCAAAACGGTACGGTTCCACGGTTCAGGAGATCCTGGACGCCAACGATCTGTCCACGACCGTACTGCACGTTGGCGAGGCGTTGTTCGTTCCGGGCGCACGGATGGATGAGGACGCGTACCTGCTTGCAATCGGCGAGCTCTTCCAGTGGCCGCTGGTCAATTACCGCTTCACCGACGGATACGGGATGCGGACGCACCCGATCTCAGGGGATTGGCTGATGCATACCGGGATTGATATTGCCAACGTGATTGGTACCCCCGTGCTGGCCGCGCGCGCCGGCAGAGTGGTACACGTTGAGTCACAGGTAGGGAATTACGGCAAGCTGATCATCATCGATCACGGAGACGGGTACACCACGCTCTATGCTCACCTAAACTCATTCTCAGTATCCCGTGGCGACTGGGTGTCCACCGGAGACCGGATTGGCACGCTGGGGAATACGGGACGGAGCACCGGACCCCACCTACACTTCGAGATCCGCCGGAACGGTGTTCACGAAGACCCGCTGGGTCACCTGCAGGCACGGTGAGGCTCCCAACACGGAGCCCTTAGGCTCCGAACACGGAGCCCTTAGGCTCCGAACACGGAGCCCTTAGGCTCCGAACACGGAGCCCTTAGGCTCCGTGACAGTGCTTATACTTCTTCCCGCTTCCGCACGGACACGGATCGTTTCGTCCTACTTTGGGGACCGAGCGACGGACGGTCTGCTGCTGCGCTATCGCGGTGGAGACCGGCCGAGACGGAGCACGGCCTGGTCCACGGTTGCCGAAGACGCTGAAGTCCGAGTGATGCGCTTGGGCGCCCGCGGTGACGGGTTGACGCTGTTGTTGCCGCTCGCGGAAACCCTCGGCCTTGACCGCGTATACCTTTCGTGCAATGGCAACCCGAATGTCCAGAAGCATCTCATCAAATATCTGGAACCCCTCCAGCTTGTATTCAAGGAGCGGATTCTTCT
>CAYTGY010000032.1:0-19920 GCA_964437265.1 uncultured Spirochaetaceae bacterium
CATCAACGACAAATGGGGACAACAGGTGGGGGATCAGGTGATTGCCGCCGTTGCCCCGGCGGTCAAGGAGAGTCTTCGGGACGGAGATCTGGCCGCTCGCTATGGCGGTGATGAGTTCACACTCATCCTGCCGAACACTACCGCCGAGGACGCGCTTGCCGTTGCAGAAGGTATTCGGTCGACCGTCCAGGAGCTTCAGATCAACCTGCCCGGCGTGGACGAGATCATCGCCGTGACCACCAGCCAGGGAATTGCTGAGTTTCCTCGGCACGGCTCAGACCTGGTAAGCCTCCGGGAGCAGGCGGATCAGGCGCTCTATAAGGCGAAAGAAGCCGGCCGCAATCGCGCCGCGATTGCGTGACGCCGGTGTTGCCGGTAACACCGTGTACCGTGTAGCGCGGCCTGCCGCGTTGAGCTCCGTCCCCGCTAAAAGGGGCCGTAGCCGATACATACGGCCGTTGCCAGAAACCCCATTGACAGCAGGAACACGATTGCCTGCACCTTCCAGCTCCAGCGAATCCAGGTGGTCCAGCCCACCGCTGTGAATCCCAACGCTACCAGCAACAGCGCATTGGTAGGGTAGACGATGTTGCTGAATCCGTCTCCCAGATCAAATGCAAAGATGACCGACTGCCGTGTCAGACCCAGAAAATCTCCAAGCGGCACCAGGATTGGGATCATGAGGAACGCCTTGGCGGAGGCGGAAGACACAAAGAAGTTGAGCATGAGCGTGGCCACGTAGACCAGAAATGCCCCCTGGTAGAGGCCCGAACCGCGGATCTGTTCAGCCGCCGCGTGAAGGATGGTGTCCATCACCCCGCCCCGAGTCATAATGTGGGGCACGCTCATTGCCAGGAGGATCAGCACAATCCCGGGAGCGATATTGATCAACCCTCGCGTGAACACGTGCCAGAGTCGGCCCCAGGTCAATCCCGCCCGTCGGCCGGCGCCAAGGCCGCTGATCAGAAACGCCACTGCCACCACCGGGAACGCGGCATCCGTCGGAATTGCCTCAATCAGCGCGGCAGACAGCAAAAACGCCACCCCGCCGCCAATCCACGAACCGAACCACCGCAGTGCGCGGGTCATCTCAGGTCTGCCCGCAAGCGCCCGCTTTTCCGCAATCTTCTCCGGTGCGTACCGCTCGCGCGCAACTACATCCGCCTGCCTGCAGAGCGAGCGCCCCGGGTTGCGCTCAATACGCTTTGCATAAAGCGCTACGAAGCTGAACCCAATTCCGTACACCACAATGAAGAACAGGATTCTAAAGACTGAGCCGGAGTACAGCGGCAATTCGGCGAGCTTCTGCGCAACGCCCACAGTGAACGGATTGGTCACCGCCGCGGCAAACCCGAATCCCATCGCCAACAGACTCATCCCCAGGCCAACGAGCGAGTCCCAGCCAAGCGCCAGCGCCAGCGGAACCATGAAGATGACTGTAGGGGTCATAGCCTCATAGATGCCGACGAACGAGGCGAGCGCCATGATGATCAGCATTACGAGCGCCATAAGAAGGTATTTCCGGTTCTCGAAACGTGATAGCGCCCGCGCGAGCATCGCCTCCATCACGCCGGCCTGCTCCACAATGGTGAATGACCCGCCAATGAAAACCATGAAGAGGCTGATGACAATAACCAGGACACTGTTGTCTCCCCAGTACACCTCGATTGGCGCCGTGAACCAGCGCCAGACGGGGAGCCGGTCCCGAAGCGCCTCCCGCTCCGGCTGGTCGTAGTAGCTGAACGATCCTTCCACGACCATGGACCTTCCGTCCACTTCAACCCGGTCATACCTTCCGGGAGCGATCACCCGGGTCAGGATGCCGCTCACCACCACCAGTGCGATAAGAATGGAGAAGGCGAGTAGAAACGCCCGCTTGCCAATCTTGATGCTACTTTCCATCCGCGCTCCTTAGCTCCGTCCCCGCGGCGACGGTCACCTTTCCGTCAAGCTCCGTCCCTGTAGTCGAGTGAACGATAGAGCCGCTCCATAAAGCTTACCATCTTCTCCCAGCTGCTTACTTCTATTGACTCGTTGGGGCCGTGCACGCTTCGCATGGTAGCGGTATCCACTTCCATGGGTATGAACCGATAGACGTGGCGTGTGAGGCCCCGATACCAACTGGAATCCGTAGTCCCGGTCATCAGATGCGGCGACGTGACCACTCCCGGCCACGTCTGCTCGCAGAGTCGGGTGAGTAGCTCCCATTGTGGTCCTGTAGTTGGGGAATCCCCCACCGGTTCGCGCATGGTACCACGTTTCGGTTCTACAGTAACTCCGAAGCGCACTACCAGCCCACGCACGCGTTCTGTGACCTGCGCAAGCGTCGCACCCGGGATCACTCGCAGGTTAACCACTGCGGATGCTGAGGTGGGGATTACGTTTGCCTGCGTCCCGCCCGAGATCATCGTTGGTGCAGCTGTCGTACGTAGCAGCGCATTCGTCTCCGCGGCGGCCTGTAACGCCTTGACGAGTAGCGGGCGCGTGAGATTCGGAAACGACAGCAACGCCCCCTTGATCCCGCCGCTTGCCGTGCCTAGAGCTTTGAACATTCCCTTAGCGGTAGCGCCCAGGCGTACCGGGAACCGGTATCGCTCGATCTCAGCGACCGCTCGCGCAATCGCCCCGACCGCGGAGGTTCTTGCCGGCGTGGAGGCGTGTCCACCGGTGCCTGTCGCGTGTAGTGTGAGCGTCAGATATCCCTTTTCCGCTGTTCCAATTAATGCCACCGGACGGTCGGTGAACGCAGATAACTGGTCCGTGGCCACCGCGCCTCCTTCATCTAGGACGAACGAGAGCCCGACGCCACGCTCCTTCAGGGTTGCGGCAATGCGTCCCGCACCCCGCGCGCCGCTGTGCTCCTCATCACCGCCAAGTGCGAGGTAGACGTCGCGATGTGGCCGATCGCCTGTGGCCGCGACTTGATCGGCCGCCTCGAGGATTGCAGTCAGCATCGCTCGATCATCCAGAGCACCCCGGCCCCTGATGCGGCCATCTACGAGTTCACCGGAAAACGGGTCGAAATCCCAAGATGCGGGGTCTCCCGGTGGGACCACATCGAAGTGTGCCATGCAGAGCGCGGGCGCCAAGGTGGGGTCCGTCCCCCTCCAATGATACAGAATGCCTCGGTCACCGATCAGCTCGCGCGTTGCCACCTGGTGCAGGTGTGGAAAGAGCGTTGGCAACGCCTCTGTAATGGACTGGAAGGCAGCTTCGTCTTCATCCGTCTGGTCTTTTGCGGAGACCGAATGGATCCTGATAAGCGCAGCGAGTTTGTCCAACGCCTGCATCGGGGACGGAGCTGACGAGTTGGGTGATAGAACTCGCATTCGCCGATCATCTCGTACGGCACGGCGTGCGTCAAGCAGAAGAACGAGAGGGACGGAGATTAGTGAGCCGCTTGGTGAAGCACCGGCGGCATTTTCATTGTTCTTTGCTAGTATGAGAAAGCCTCGTCGTATTGTTTCAGAGGGTCGTTACCATGTTGTGGCTCGCGCAAACCGCGGTGAGTTCATCCTTGAGAGTCCTTCCATGAAAGAGTTGCTGCTTGAGACCATCGCAAGGGCCAAACAGCTCTACTCCTTTCGGGTGGAGAACTTCTGTGTCATGGGGAACCACGTCCACATGATTCTGCGGCCTCTCGGAGACAGCTGTCTCTCCCGCATTATGCAGTGGATTCTGAGCGTCTTTGCCATGCGGTTCAATCGGGAGCACAACTATCGCGGACATGTCTGGTACGATCGTTTCAGGAGCAAAGTCATCGACAACATCCGACAGTATTTGGCGACATTCGAGTATGTCAATCGAAACCCGGTCAGAGCAGGGCTCGTTGACACGCCAGCGGATTATCCGTACTGCGGCCTTCGACACATCCGAGACGGATGCCACAAGGTCGTGGATCCGCCGGATCTGGTTACGCGTCTAGTCCAGCCTTCATTTCACACCACTGCGCTTGCATAGGGGCTTGAACTCCACGGAACGATGACCACCTCGTCAAGCACAGCCGGCATCGGTATAATGGCGCCCCATGAGTACCCCTGCGCCCGTGCACTGGGCAGACCAGATAGCGCAACGGATCATTGCAGAGCGCGGCCCGCTCGGTCCGAGGAAGCCGCATTTCACCTGTGCCTCCGGCATCACCCCGAGCGGCACCATTCACATTGGCAATTTCCGGGAGATCGTGTCGGTGGATCTCGTTGTCTGCGCCTTGCGAGACGCCGGGCAACCGGTACGGTTCATCTACTCGTGGGACGACTTCGACAGATTCCGCAAGGTGCCCAAAAACATGCCTGCTCAGGAGATGCTAGCCGCGTATCTCAAGCAACCGATAACCGACGTTCCGGACCCGCGGGGGGAGGTAGAGAGCTATGCACGACGGAATGAAGTCGACGTGGAGAGGGTCCTCCCTGCGGTGGGTGTTGCACCCGAGTATCTGTACCAGGCGGCCCGGTACCAAGGCAACATGTACGCGGAGGGCATTCGAACCGCACTGGAGCATCGGGAGACCATCCGTGCCATCCTGAACGAGCACCGCACCTCGCCACTGCCGGATGATTGGTGGCCCGTAAGCGTGTTCTCTTCTTTCACCAACAAGGACACCACTACAGTCCTGGGGTGGGACGGTGAGTATGAACTGACCTATCGCTGCAATGAGACCGGCAAGGAAGAAACAGTTGACCTACGGACGACCTCGCTGGCAAAGCTCCCGTGGCGAGTCGACTGGCCCATGCGCTGGGCGTATGAGGGCGTGGACTTCGAGCCTGCGGGCAAGGAGCATCACTCGGCAGGTGGCAGCTTTGATACCGCAAAGGAGATCGTTGCCGCCGTTTACGGAGCACGACCGCCCGTAACTTTCAAGTACGACTTTATAAGCATCAAGGGCCGGGGCGGAAAGATCTCCTCGTCGTCCGGAGACGTGGTCAGTCTTGCTGACGTTCTGGAGGTCTACGAACCGGAGGTTGTCCGGTACCTCTTTGCAGGCACGCGCCCCAACGCGGAGTTTGCCATCAGCTTCGATTTGGACGTAATCAAGATTTACGAGGACTATGACCGGTGTGAGCGAGTCTACTACGGTCTGGAAGAGGTGAGCGAGAAGCGTGCAGCCAAGGAACGCCGGAACTACGAGTTGTCGCAGATCAGGCCGATTCCTTCGAGCTCCGTCCCCCTCCCCGTCACTAGTGCCTATGCGCCACCGGCCAATCCGCCACAGCAGATTGCGTTCCGGACTCTGTGCAACTACCTGATGATCACCGCGGGAGACGTGGAGCGTGCGTTGAGAATGCATCCGTCATTCGATCCGGACCTGCATGCAGACCAACTGCCGCGGCTCCGGCGCCGTACCGAATGCGCGTGGCGTTGGATCACGTCCTACGCCCCAGAGGATTTCAGGTTTACCTTGGCTACCGGCACTGAGCCGGCGCCGGAGATGAGCGCTGAGGAAGCCGCTGCGGTCTCCGCGCTCAAGCGTGAAGTCGTCAATCGCTTTTTTGACCACGATGAAAGGAGCATGGCGGAGGCGATCTACCAGATTGCAGATGAGACCGGGGCGGACCGCAAGCGATTCTTTCGGGTGATGTACCGGATCTTGGTCAATGCGGACCACGGGCCACGCTTGGCGGGATTCCTGCTGACTATTGGCCGTGATCGGTTGCTGGAGATACTCGCGCAATACTAGCGCGGCTGCCCGGTGCACTGGTGGCGGCACAACCGCCTGCCGGCACGCGGAGTGCGCTCCGAATTGCCGCGCGGATCGCTGCTATGGGCGTATGGTCGCGGAGCACTACCACTGACATCTCTCCCGCAACCGAGGATACATTCGCGTTCTCGTCAACAACGAGAAGGTCGAACCGAGTCCTCATAAGCATGGTGGCGGCACACTCCCAGTGAGGGCACTCGCACGGGTTGATGCGAAGCTCTTGGAGTGCTTGCGTCACCCGCTGGGCGAACGCCGGCCGGGATGTGACAACTAACGCCGATCGTGGCAACGTGAGCACAACCCTAAATTGTATCACGAATACTATAATACAACTACGGTGACGTAGCGCAAGCACCGCCCACCGGGTAGAACAGTTGGCATGCCGAGTGGAGCGCAGCAGCCGGCCAACTCGCTGTCCGACGCCATAGCCCGCGCCTTTGGACGCGCGCTGGCCGGACGGAGAGAGTTGCTGGGACTGAGTCAATCCGAAGTCGCTGAGCGTATCGGGCTCTCCTACCAACAGGTGCAGAAGTACGAGTCGGGTCGCTCCTCGGTATCCCTTCCGCGGATGCTTGAGTTGGCCTACGCTTTGGAAACGACTCCGCACGCGCTGCTGGAGGAAGCGGCCACCGCCGCCGCCGAGCCGCTTGCCGAATACCGGGAGAACAACCGGCCTACGCGGGACCGCATAGCAGAGCGGCGCCTCCGCGAGGAGCGTCGCGTACTTCGCATCATCCGCGAGCTAAAGGAAGCCGGCCATCGACGGGCGGTACTGGCGCTCGCCGAGTCGCTGTTGGAGGCGGAGCGGGGGCGCAAGCGGTAGGCGGGTGGGGACGGAGCTCGCGCACTACGACGACCGTACTCGGGGACGGAGCTCGCACAGCACAGTTGTACGGTCGCTGTCCTCCCGGTACACTGCTCGAACCAACGCGGAGCAGCAGTGTGAACACAGATGAGATCAAGCGGGCAGTAGGGTGTGCGGCGGCAGATCGATTCGCGCGGAGCGGGATGAAGATCGGGATGGGGACCGGCTCCACTGCCGTCTGGGCCATTCGTCGCATCGGGGAGCGAATGGCTGCCGGCGAGTTGGCCGGCATTGTAGGGGTTCCCACCAGTACCCAGAGCGAGCTCGAGTGCCACAAGCTGGGTATCCCACTTCGGAGCCTTAACGATCCAGAGATCGCCGGGCGGCTGGACCTCACCATCGACGGGGCGGATGAGATAGACCCACAACTGCGCCTGGTGAAGGGCGGGGGCGGGGCGCTCCTTATTGAGAAGGTGATCGCCTACGCTTCCGAACAGATGGTGGTGGTGGCGGATTCCGGCAAGTTGGTGGAGCATCTTGGGCTTGCCTTCGCGGTGCCGAATGAGGTGCTTCCGGTCGCACGGGTGGCAGTAACCCGAGCCATGGAAGCACTGGGAGCGACCGTGGACGTCCGCATGGCGCAGCGAAAAATGGGCGCCGTGATCACGGACAACGGCAACATCCTCCTTGATATCCGGTTCGCAGCGCCCATGGATCCGATAGAGATGGAGACGCGCCTCTCTCAGATCCCAGGCGTTCTGGGGAACGGGGTCTTCAGCCGGGTAACCCCGGTGGTGCTGGTTGGGCGTGAGGACGGGAGCGTCGAAGAGCTGCCGGTCCGGTAGCGCACGCGCGATCCGAACCATCCCGCTGTGCATCTGATAGCCGGTGGCTGGATTATCGCCGCGCTTCGGCTGACCGATACCCAGCCCCGATACCCGCCCTGGACCGGCGCTGCCACGCCGGAGTTCCATTGATGGCGCACGTTCCGGATACCCAGCGCTACTCCAGGTGTTTGGGTCCCACCGGGTCCGGTGTGTCCTGGTCATCCGGCGACGGGGAGTCCGTCTTCTCCCGCCGTTTCCGCTTGAACAGCCGATTCTTGATGCCGGCGGTGATCCGTTTGTAGAACGTGAACTGGCTCAATACGGTGAGCAGAATCACCAAGAAGAGGATCAGAGCAACCGGCCGCGTGAAGATTGGCAGGAAGCTTCCTCGTGATACCAGCAGTGCACGGCGGAGGTTCTCATCCGCCATCGGCCCAAGAATGACCCCAATCACCAGCGGAGCAATCGGGTAGCCCATCTCCGTCAGGAAGTACGCGATGATGCCGACCGGGACCATCAGGTAGAGGTTGAACACCCGCAGACCCAGCGCGTAGCTACCGATGACGCACAATACTGCGATGATCGGCATGAAGACCGCCGGCGGAATACGCAAGACCTTCACCACCTGGCGGGCCAGAAGCATACCGGCAATCCACATGGCGAAGGAGGCCAGGATGAGGATAGCGGCCACCTCTTGGATGAAGCCGGGGTGGTCAATGCGGAGCATCGGTCCCGGGGCAATCCCGTGCAGCATCAACGCTCCCAGCAGCATCGCCGCCGGTGGGCTTCCCGGTACGCCCAAGCTCAAGAGAGGGATCATGGCGCCGCCGACACACGCGTTGTTTGCGGTCTCTGTGGCCACCACCGCCTCGTATGCGCCCTTGCCGAACTTCTCCGGGGTCTTGGAGGCGTTCTTAGCCGCGCCGTAGCTCACCCAGCCGGCGATGTCCTCGCCGATTCCCGGCACTGCCCCAATGCCGACGCCTATTAACGCGGATCTGATGATATTGCCGATGTTCTTTCCGATGGTTCGGAAGTCAGGGATGATCCGGTCCAGCTTCTCCGTCTTTTTTGGAATGAACCGATCCTTGAGTACCTGGATGATCTGGGGGATGCCGAACGCGCCAATCAGAACTGGAACCACCTCCAGCCCGCCGTCCAGTTGCGACATGCCAAAGGTGAATCGCGGAAATGACTGGATCCGGTCTCTGCCGACCACCGCAAGAAACAGACCCAGAAAGCCGGCGATCCAGCCTTTGTACACTAGGTCAGGGCTGGTCAGTGTTCCGCTTATCAAGATGCCAAAGAATGCAAGCAGGAAGAACTCAAAACTGGTGAACTGGAGTGCCAGTCGCGCGATCAGCGGCGACAGCGACACCACAAAGAGCATGCCGATCATGGTTCCGATTGCTGAGGCCGTTGTGGTCAGACCGAGAGCCCGGCCGCCTTCACCCCGCTTGGCTATCGGGTAGCCGTCTAGTGCCGTTGCCGCCGCCGCCGCTGTCCCAGGGATATTGATCAAGATGGAGGAGTACGATCCGCCGTAGACGCCGCCGACGTAGATCGCCAGAAGCGCAATCATAGCCGTGCTCTGGTTCATCCCGTAGGTCAACGTGGTCAAGAGCGCCACGCCGAGCGTTGCGGTGAGTCCCGGGGTGGCGCCAAAGATGATGCCCATGATCACGGCGCCAAACAGGATGGCAATATTCACTGGGTCCGCGATGAGTCCGCCAATGCTTGCGAAGAAGTTGCCGAGCGCTTGCAGAGCAGTCATATGGTCACCGTATTGAGTAGTAGATGAGTTGCATGAGTTGAACGATTCCGCCTTCACGAGGGAACGGAACAAGAAGGGCGAAACGAAACACCGGCGTGAGTATGAGCGGTGTCACCAGGCTGACGATCAAGCCAATCCTGAAACGCCTCTTGTTGAGCTCTGACCCTCGAGCCAGGGCGCGTGCGTACACGCACACGCCGACAACCGCGAGCAGCGCCACGATGTCGGTGGCGAACATGTACACCCGGTTGAGCGACTCAGCAATGGGGGTTGCGAACAATACAACGAACATCACGCCGATTGCGGCGTACATGGCGGTGAGACGCCGCAACACCGGCATCTCGTCGTAGAAGTAGGCCGGGATGAAGTAGACCAGAAAGAGAAGTATAGAAAGGAAGAAGTCAACCCGCGGTATGTAGAGATACACAAAGGTGACCAGTGCCAGGATGATGCCCAGAAACCGTTGCGTAGAGTCGGAGACGCGTAGCTCGACCGTTCGGACGCCCTCAATGAACGCCGCCGCCCCTCCGCTGCGGATGGAGTGAACCAGCAGCACCACCCCCAGAATCACGAGCGCCGCCCCAATGATGGTGGGTAGGAGCGCCGGCGATACGTACCACACGCTGTTCACGCCGCCGTAGGTTGCGGTCATGGGCATCTGAAACGCCTGGTTCACCACCCACAAGCCGAAGAGCACCAGCAAGATGCTGGTGACAAAGTCCGCTTTGCGAAGTGTCCTTCCTTCCATCATAGGAGCCTCTCCTTGAAAAAAGGGGTGTAGGACATACCTCCTACACCCCTCATGATAGCCGGGCGCGCGGTAGCGCGCCACAACAAGAGACCACCCGCCGGCCGGCTTCACCGGCGAGCCGTCATGATCAGCTACGGTCGGGGGATCCCAAAGTCGGCAGGATTCTCAACCGCGATTCCCTGGTCGTACACCGCCCACGAGAGTGCCGACTGCAGGCCCTGCATGGTCTCGAGGGCCTCGTCGCCCGATTGGCCGGAGAGCACGTAGAAGCGCTCCTCGCCAAAGGTCTGGACCGCATCGCTCTGCATCGCCTTCTCAAAAGCTGCGCTCAGTGTCTCCTTCACCGCGTCCGGTGCGTCCGCACGTATGGCAAAGCCAATCGCCTGTGGGATCGGAAGGACCTCGGCCAGCTCCGGGATCGAGTCGAACGCGGATGGGATCTCGATGCCCGCAATGGTGAATGAATCCGGGATCAACATGGCCAGCGGTCGAAGCTCGCCGGCGCGGATTAACTCAGCCTGCTCCGCAACTGAGGTCACCACCAACTGGACCTCACCGGCCATGGCCGCGTTTTGTGACGGCGCCGATCCGCCGTAGGGGATGAACTGGAAGTCTGCGCCTGAGCCCTGCTCGAAGGCAAGCAGGTTCACGTGGTGAATCGAGCCCGCGCCGCTTGCACCGGCCAGAATCTCGCCCGGGGCTTCCTTGGCGGCCGCAACCAGATCGTTGATGGTCTCATAGGGAAGGTCGGGAGTGATGCTGATCACGTCCGGCGAACCGCCTACGATGAACCAAGTCCACACGTCCACCGTGTTATCCCACTCATCTACCATCACTGCTGTCGTGGTGTTGGACTCAGATAGCCCGGCAAGCGTGTAGCCGTCGGCTGCCTTTGAGTACGCGTCCAGCATACCTGCAGAGCCGGCCGTTCCGCCGGTGGTGTTGGTGACATTGACGGGAACGCCAAGCTCCTTGGCCATCTCCCCCATGATCACACGGTTGCAGACGTCCGTTCCGCCGCCTGCGCCCCAGACAACAATGTCAGTGATGTCTCGGGCCGGATACTCCTGCTCGCCTACGCCGAATGCGAGTCCGGCAACAATCAGTGTCGCCAGAACTACGAGTGAAACCTTCTTCATACGCTCCTCCTTGAATACTCTTTTCGTGTAAAATATTTTGTATACAAAATCCTAACACGGTTTGGAGCGTTGTCAAGCAAAAGTTCAGAGCTGTGACGAGTATTGTGCGAGATTCGGGGGCAGATTCCCGTGGGACAGCCGATGACCGCCAAAACAGGGCAGTGCCGGCACGGCCTGGTGGCAGCACGTTGGAGAGAATGGATTACGAACGGCTTCTGCCCCGGGGGCGGGACAGCATCGCGGGAGCGCTCAGTCGTCTTGGTCCGCAGCCCGTGTTTCCAGCTCCTTGACATGCGCAATGAGGTGGCGACGCGAGCCATCGATATGTTGGAACATCTCTCGCCGTGCCTGGCGGATATTGCGATCACGAATCGCCGCGCACAGACGCTGGTGTTCGTCGGAGCTAACCTCGGGCTCCTTGAAGAAGCCGTAGAAGTTGGCGATGGGTATGATGCTGTAGGAAGAGATGATGTTATACAGGAGCCGATTGCCGCTCATCTCCATGATCAACATATGGAACTGGTAGTCCAGCTCCCTTGTCTTTGGGTCGTGCCACGTTGCGTTTTCATAGAAGGTTGCGCAGATCGACTCGAGCTCAGCTATCTGCTCATCGCTCCCGTTGCGGGCAGCTTCTGCGGCCCCCAACGGCTCAAGTCGGACCCGAATCTCGTAGATGTCCACCAGCTCGTGCGACTCGTACTTCTTGACGAACGCACCGCGCCGGGGGACCGTCTCTACCAGCATTTCCTTCTCCAGCTTGCTGAACGCGGAGAGCAGCGGTGTTCGTGAGACGCCAAGCCGCTCTGCCAGTTCGTCCTGCTTGAGCTTCTCCCCAGTGCGGAGCTCTCCCACCAGGATCATGTGCTTGAGCATTCGGTAGACCTGCTGTGACAGGTCCTCATAGTCTACTCGGTAGCGGTTCTCAGCCATCGGTGTCTCGTATTGTGTTCCGGACGGATCCCTTGGGGCGTGATTGTTTTTTGTATGCAGGATGCAACTTCATCACGATGCAGTAGCGTATCACGACTCCCCGTTCCTGTCACTGAAAACTGAGGCCCACAAACTCCCGACAATCGGGAGTTGACAGATCTCGATAGCGGTGCTACGTTTTGTATACAATATGCAAAATCCGAGGCCGAGCCATTTCGGCGTCTCACCAGCATACATGATCTCACGCTTCGGTGGCCGGTTCGGTCCGGCGGGGACGGAGCTCGCCGTGCGTGAGATTGCCGCGATTGTCGGACCGGAGAGTGGGCTCCGTTTCACGGGGTTCCAACCCGAGGTGTTCGAGCTCGCTTGTCTGAGTGACTGGACGTCGGCGGCAACGGACACCGTGGTGCGCGTCGCTAGCGAAAACGGGCTCCAGCCCACGCAGTTCGTTGCACACTTTGCCGGAACGTGGCTGACCACGATGGAGGGGCTTCGCGACCCGCGCCAAGCCGATGCGCTCGCGCGGGCGATGGACGTGGCTGCACGCTTCTCCGATCTGAACATCGTCAGCATCCCGCTGCTTGCATGGAAGTCGCCGGACGCACCCTTTGCGGATGCCTGGGCTGCGCTCTGCGAACGCATCGCCTGCTGGTGCGAGCATGCTCAGCAACGCGGGCTCAGGCTTGCGCTCGAGGTCGTGCCCGGTTCGTTGGTCGGGTCTACGTTCGGGCTGCAGCGGCTTTGCACGGAGATCGGCGGGCGGTGCGGCGCGGACCTGGGGTTCACCTTGGACACCGGCCACGCACACGCCGGCGGTGAGGTGACGGCGCACGCGATAGAACGGATGGCCGGCCGGATGACCGGCACGCATCTGTGCGACAACAACGGAGAGCAGAACACCTCATCGGTTCCGGGAGAAGGGACGATCGACTGGTCTGCAACACTGGCAGCGCTACAGCGCAGCGGCTACTCGGGCAGTCTGGATTTGGAGATCGTTCTGCGGCCGGGAAGCAGCGCGGAAGCGGTGGGCACGGCCTACGCCGCCGGCCTGGATCAGCTGGCACACTACATCCCGGGATTGAGCAACACCGAGCCAAAAGGAGCGCGAAGTGACAGAAGCGCGTGAGACACTCTCAATCGACGATCTCAACGAGCGGGCGCGGGAGATCCGGCTACGCGTGCTGGAGATGGTCTATACGGCCGGGTCGGGCCACATCGGCGGATCGTTTAGCGAAGCGGAGATCCTGGCCGCACTCTACTACCGGTTTCTGAATGTGAGGCCTGAAGAGCCAAAGTGGCCGGATCGTGACCGGTTCATCTTGAGCAAGGGGCACGCGTGTCCCGGGCTCTATGCAGTGCTTGCAATGCGTGGTTTCTACAGCCTGGAGACGCTTGGAACGCTCCGTTCGTTCGGAAGTCCGTTGCAGGGCCACCCGGTGATCAAGACGCCTGGAATCGACATGACCTCCGGTTCGCTCGGTATTGGCTTTGCCGTTGCCACCGGTATGGCGTTGGAGGCGGCGATGATCGGAAAACGCTACCGTGTCTACACCATGCTCGGCGACGGGGAGATCAATGAGGGCGTCATCTGGGAAGCTGCAGGAACGGCAAACAAGTACCGGCTCGCGAACCTGACGGCGTTTGTAGATCGCAACACAGTGCAGAACGACGGCGTGTGCGACCAGATCATGCCCATGGAGCCGATCGACCAGAAGTTCCAGGCGTTCGGTTGGCGCACGGAGAAGATCGACGGGCACGACATGGAGCAGGTGGTTGGAGCGATTGAACGCGCGAAGGAGCACACCGACGGACCCACTTGCATAGTCGCGTACACCGCCAAAGGAAAAGGGGTCAGCTTCATGGAGAATGATCGACATTGGCACGGGAAGGCCCCTGACGCCGAGCAGTACCGCAAGGCGAAAGCGGAGCTGGAGGGCGCCACGGCGGGGCCATCCCCCGCGGCCGGCCACGCCGGGGGAGGTGGGGCGCAATGAGCACCACGGTGAGTCAACTGCCAAAGCGAGACCCGGCCAAGGTCCCAACCAGAAGAGCGTTTAGCGATGGCTTGGTGGCGTACGGCAAGACCAACTCTGATTTCTGGGTCCTCGAGGCGGACATCGGCTACTCCACCTACACCTATCTCTTTGGTGACGCATACCCGGACCGCTACTACAACCTGGGGATTGCTGAGCTGGGGATGTTTGCCACCGCCGCGGGAATTGCCGCGAGCGGCAGAGCGGTGGTAGCGAGCTCCTACGGGGTGTTCATCACCATGCGCGCACTCGAGGTGATCCGCTCGTTCATCTGCTACCCGCACCTCAACGTGAAGATCCTCTCGTCACACGGCGGGATCACCGCCGCGGTGGACGGTGTTACGCATCAGGCAACGGAGGACATCGCCAATATGTCGATCCTCCCCGGGATGCATGTGCTGGTCCCGGCGGACACCGTTGCGGCGGGCGCATGCGTTGAGACCGCGTTCAGCGTCGACGGGCCGGTGTTCACCCGGCTGATGCGCGACCCGCTCTATGATATCTATCCGGCCGGCGAGCGGTTTCCCATGGGCGGGTGCAAGACGCTCACCAAAGGGACGGAGGTCACCATTGTCAGTTATGGCGACATCCTCTTTCAGGCACTGGACGCCGCTGAGGAGCTCGCCCATGACGGGATCAGCGCCGAGGTGATAGACCTCTACAGCATCAAGCCATATGACCGCGAGGCCGTGCTCGGATCGATCCGCAAAACCGGCGCGCTGGTGGTGGCTGAGAACCACCAGGCAAAGAATGGCGTGGGGTACGAGCTGGCGCATCTCTGTCTGACCGAGCATCCGGTGCCGTTCGCGAATCTGGGGCTGCAGGACACCTTTGCGGAGAGCGGCGCGTACGAGAAGCTGTTAGAAAAATACGGGTTGAGCTCCGCGCGAATCGCGGAGGCGGCCCGAGGGGTCGTGGCACGCAAGCGCGGCGGCGCATAGCGATACGGCGCCGGCGATACGATCGGCCCATGAGGAGGAAACTACATGCCTAAGTACAGCTTGATCACCGGATTCCTGGGCGAAACCAAGGACCGGTTCCACACCTACAACAGAGCAATCGATCTGGATGAGAAGTTGGCGACCGTAAGCGCAATCCCGGGCTACAGTGGCGTGGAGGTGGTCTATCCATATGAGACGCCTACCGCCGACGAGCTCAAGGCGTTACTCGCCAAGCACAACCTTCAGATGGCCGCGGTCAACGTAAACGTCAAGGGAGAACCTGAGTTCGTCTCAGGCGGAATCACCTCTCCCAAGAAGGAGGTGCGGCAGAAAGCGATCTCCTTCATCAAGGAATCGATGGACTTCGCCGCAGCCGTGGGCGCTCCGCGGGTAACCTGCTGTCCGCTGGGTGACGGATTCGAGTTCCCGTTCCAGACCGATTACCGCGCCGCGTGGACGCACCTCTGTGACGCCTTTGGTGAAGCCGCGGCGCACCGGCCCGAGCTTCCGCTGTTCATCGAGTACAAGCCAAAGGAAACCCGGCGGCACTGTTTTGTCAATCGAGCCGCGGACACGCTCTGTCTCATCCATGACATCGGCGCTTCGAATCTGGGTGTCACCATGGACTACGGGCACTCGGTGTATGCGGGCGAACACCCGGCGGAGACGCTATCCCTCCTGCACCACAGCGGCCACCCGTACTACATCCACATCAACGACAACGACAAGACGTGGGACTGGGACTTCTTCACCGGTAGCCACACGCTGCTCGAGTACATCGAGTTCGTCTTCTACCTCAAGAAGTTCGGCTACGACGAGTTCCTTACCTCTGATACGCACCCGACCCGCTGGGACATGACGCGGATGTTCGAGATCAACGCGCGACTTACAGAGAAGCTCTGGACGCTCTTCGACCGCATCGGTCTGGACGAGGTCGCCGCGATGCTCGACAACGGCGATTATCCGAGCACCTGGCACTTCATTGAGACGCGCATACTGGGGTGGGCGGACCAGTAGCGGTGCCGACACATTGCGCGGGTAGAGACGCCGGCTTGCGCGGCGGTGTATACTGGTGGTAGATGGCAACCCGGGTCTCTGAGTCGATCAATATAGATTTTCATCTCATGACGGCGTCGGAGTTTCTGGACCGGATTGAGCCCGGCGACACCGCAGATCTCATTGATGGGGAGTTGTGCATGCATTCGCCGGTATCGATTCGCCATGGTGAGGTCTCTGGATTTGTTGCAGCGTTGATCCGGGTCTTTGCGCAAGATAGGGCATTGGGCAGGGTGTTCACAGACGTGATTGCGGTTCAACTGGGGCCCCGTAATGTCTACATGCCGGACGTCGTTTTCTTCAGCACCGATTCCACCGCCGAGTTCAGAGATACCGTCATTGTTGGTGCGCCTGACCTTGTGGTGGAAGTACTCTCACCACGTACCGCACACAACGACGTCGGCCGAAAGTTCACCGCCTACGAGCAGGCCGGGGTGCGCGAGTACTGGGTGCTCGAGCCGGATACGCTTGCCCACCGTTTCTACCGGCACAACGGCGAAGTCTTTGTGGAGTACGGTTCGGACAGTCGGCGAATTGAGTCGCACGTGCTGCCGGGTTTCTACGTGTGCGTGGAGTGGCTCGATCCGGACAACCTCCCGAAGATCTCGGCCTGCCTCGCCCAGATGGGCTGACGGCAGGCCGGACACGAGGCACGGCGATGCGAACCGCCTACTCCGGCACCACCTCGCGAACCGTCGTCTCCGGCATGGTAGATGGTCACATTTGCATTCACCAGCTCACCGTCGGCTTCATCAAGGAACCGGAGCTCGAGCGTTCCGGCGTCCAGGACAACATCGACCGGCTGGTACTCGTCCTCAGATACCTCGACCCCTTCCCGGCGGATTCTCGCGTCGGCGACGTGGACCACCAGATCATAGGTTCCGCTCGGGAGCGTGAACCGGCGTTCGCCGTTTGCCCAGTCGCCGGCGATCTGCTCGTCGGTGCCGGCAGTGAAGATGTCAACGTGCGCCGCGGCGGCCGGACCATCGGGGCTACCGAGAAGCTGCACGTAGAGCCCCGGGTCCCGTGGCTCGGGCTCGGCTTCAACGGTCTCCGCCTCCTCAGTGACGCGCGGCCGGGGCGCTTCCTTCTCCGGCAACATGCAGCAGCCCGAAATGAGTGCGAATACGGCCAATGCCGCGACCGCATATCCAATGGTGCGTCTCATGGTTTCCTCCCTGAACACCCCATGGTACCACCCACAAAAGTGGTCCTTCAAACAGGACATGGGTCAGGTTTGGTGTTGTATCACGGGCACGGTGACTCGAAGCGAATACTGCGCACAGAATACTTGCATAGATATACAGCCCTTGATACGCTGGGCGACTACTATAGGAGGAAGCATGAAACGTGTTTTGATGCTCATGGTGCTCGTGCTGGCGGCTGCCGGCCTGATCTTCGCGACAGGTTCGCAGGAGGAGAGCGGCGGCGCGGCGATGACGAGCGACGGACCGCAAGAAGGCGGCGTGCTGGTATTCGCCCGCTCAGGCGACTCGGTCGGCCTTGACCCTGCGCGTGAGACCGACGGCGAGAGCTTCTACGGAAGCACGCAGATCTTTGACACGCTGGTTGAGTTTGTCCCCGGGACAACGGAGATCCAGCCGGCGCTCGCGGAGAGCTGGGAGATCAGCGACGACAACTTGGAGTTTACCTTCCATCTCCGTGAAGGCGTCGAGTTCCACGACGGTACTCCGTTCAATGCAGACGCGGTCAAGTTCAGCTTTGACCGGCAATTTGTTGAGTCCCATCCGTACAACGATCTGGGACCATGGCAGTACTGGGGCTACATGGACATGAGCAGTATTGTTGACCGGATTGAGGTAGTTGATGACTACACGGTCAAGTTCTACCTGCAGCGGGTGGAAGCGCCGTTCCTGGCGAATCTCGCCATGGACTTCGCCGCAATCGTCAGCCCTGCGGCCGTGGAGCAGTATGGTGCTGAGTTCAAGAACAACCCGGTGGGAACCGGTCCGTTTGCGTTCGTATCCTGGACCAAGGATGACAACATTGTTCTGGACGCCAACAAGGACTATTGGGGCGAGGGCCCGTATCTGGACCGTCTCATTTTGCGTGTCATTCCGGACGCCACGGCACGTTACTTGGCACTCAAGAACGGCGAAGTCGATGTCATCGACTTCCCATCCGCTGAAGACCTGGAAGAGATGGAGGCAGATGCGAACATCGAGCTGATTCAGCAGCCGGGTCTGAACGTCGGGTATCTGGCGATGAACACTGAGAAGGCGCCGTTCGACGATGTCCGTGTCCGACGGGCGTTCAACTACGCCGTCGATCGCCAGGCGATCATCGATGCGGTGTACGGAAGCGCCGGACAGGTTGCCAAGAACCCGTTGCCGCCCACTATGTGGGGCTACAACGACGACATCGAGCCGTACGAGTACGACCCGGAGAAGGCGCGGGAACTGCTGGCTGAGGCCGGTCTTGCAGACGGCTTTGAGACCGACCTGTGGGCGATGCCGGTCGCGCGGCCCTATAACCCGAACGCGAGGCGTATTGGAGAGATCATCCAGTCCGACCTGGCCGACATTGGCGTGACGGCGGAGATTGTCAGCTTTGACTGGGGAACGTACCTGGACAAGGTCGACGCCGGCGAGCACATGACCGGTATGCTCGGCTGGACCGGTGACAACGGCGATCCGGACAACTTTCTCTTCGTGCTGCTGAGCGCCGCCGCGGCGGACGCCGGTGGAAACATTGCGTTCTGGCGCAATGAGGAGTTCAATGAGCTCATCATTGAGGCCAAGCAGACCTTTGACCAGGATCGCCGTGCGGAGCTCTACGAGCAGGCACAGGTGATCTTCCACGAAGAGGCGCCATGGGTCACGTTGGCTCACTCGGTTGTCACGGTTCCCGTGCTCACCACCGTGCGGAACTTTGTGATCTATCCCACCGGGAAGCGCGTATTCCAGCGAGTTTGGCTGGATCAGTAGGTTCACGACGTACTGAACGAGTTATCTTCCGGCCCGACGGACACCGTCGGGCCGGTTTTGTGGTGCCGGAACACCGGCAAGGAAGTTGATGTTTCGCTACATTTCGCAACGGCTGTTGATGCTCATTCCCACGCTCTTGGGTGTGCTCACCATCGTCTTTTTCATGACGGCACTGAGCCCCGGCGACCCGGCTCGCATCATGCTGGGAGAGCGAGCGAATGACCAGCAACTAGAAGAGCTTCGCGCAGAGTTGGGGTTGGACAAGCCGCTTGGCCGGCAGTACCTCATCTATCTTGGGCGTGCACTTCGACTGGACTTTGGTCGGTCTATCAAGACAAACCGGCCGGTGATGGAAGAGATTGGTCAGCTGTTTCCCGCCACGGTGGAGTTAGCGCTGGTCTCCATGTTTCTTGCCACGGTGCTTGGCGTGGTGATTGGGGTGGTCTCCGCCGTCAAGCGCAATACGTGGGTGGACTACACCGCGATGGTGGGGGCGCTCACCGGCGTGAGTATGCCGGTGTTCTGGCTGGGATTGGTGCTGATCATGATCTTCTCAGTGGGTCTAGGGCTTGTCCCCACCGGCGGCCGAATGGATGTCCGACTCTTCTTTCAGCCGATTACGCGTCTCTTTGTCCTGGACGGTATCATCCTCTGGTTTCGCGAAGGCAACCCTGCGTACCTGCTGAGCGCGCTTCGGCACCTCATCCTTCCGGCTGTGGCGCTGGCGACCATTCCGCTCGCGATCATCGCGCGCACCACCCGGAGCTCAATGCTGGAGACGCTGCGTCAGGACTACATCAAGACCGTCCGTGCCGCAGGCATTCCGGAGCGGCGTGTTGTTTTTGTCTATGCGCTGCGCAACGCGCTGCTGCCGGTTATCACCGTGATCGGCATCCAGTTCGGTCTGCTCCTCGCCGGCGCCATCCTCACGGAGACGGTCTTTGCGTGGCCGGGGATTGGACGATTGATCTACGCCGCCATCTCACCGCGGGACTATCCAGCCGTGCAGGCCGGGGTGGTT
>CAYTGY010000033.1:0-19800 GCA_964437265.1 uncultured Spirochaetaceae bacterium
CGTACTTTTTAAAATCCTGCCGACCATTCGCCTGTTTGGGATCAAAGTGCTGCTGTAATCCTACTGGGAAGCGGCACGCTCTGCTGCCGCATCCAACTGCCGGGTGAACTCCTCAGGGGTGATCACTCCGGCAACCAGGTCCTGAACCAGCCGCTGGTGGTCTTCCTTGAACGCGGCGGTGGAGAGGTCCAGCCCCGTGGTACCGCTGGTGGAAACCGCCTCCGCTGCGATCTCCAACAGGTCTTTGGCCAGCTGCGTGTCGTCCTCAGAGGCAGCCACCCGCTGCGCCGGGAACCCGGCCTGGGCTTCCCACGCCAGTTGCGGATAGAGCTCCGCGTAGGTGTGCAGGTACTCAATGCCCAGATCCACATGTTCGCTGTTGGCATTCACAATGTAGTTCCCGCCAAACCAGGCAACCAGGTCGTCACGGACCGCAGGTCCACCCGCAATAACGGGGAACTTCATGGCGCGAACGTTCTCGCGGAAGCTTGCCGGAAGATCGGGGTCTGAGGCCAGCCCCAGCTCCCAGGAGCCCATCAGGTACATCGCCGCGCGCTCCTGTCCAAAGAGGTTGCGTGCCGGGCCATAACCGGTGGTGACCACGTTCTCCTGGAACACGTCGCTCTGCGCCAGCTCCTGGAAGATGCGTGCGGCTTCAACAAACGGCTCATCGGTGAAGCTGATCTCGCGATCGAGCGCCTTTTGGACGAGCGTGAAGTCGCCGGAGACGCGTTGCGCAATAGCGTCGTAGGTGATAGACAGCGGCCATCGGTCCTGACCATCGGTGACCAGCGGAATGTACCCCGCCTCGTCCAGAGTGGTAGAGATCGACTTGAGCTCGTCGAGTGTGGTGGGAACCTCAACGCCGACCTCTTCAAAGATCCGCTCATTGTAGAAGATCACCCAGAGATCCGCTGAGACCGGGATCCCGTAGAGCTCACCTTCATACATGTTGCTCTCCAGCGCACCGGGCAACCAGTCATACTGCTGGAACTCCTCCATATCAAGCGCTTGCACATGGCCGGCGTCCGCCAGCGGGTGCAACAGCGTGGAGAACGACCAGTACTTCATGACGTCCGGAAGCTCACCGGCGGTCGCATAGACCTTGATCTTCTCCTGGTAGGGCTGGTCGGGAAGACTCTCGGTGACAAACTCCACATTCGGGTGCTCTTGCTGGAAGTCGTCGTTGATCTGCTCGACAACCTCGCCCCAGCCTTTGGTGCGGTCCGGAAGATTGTCACCCATGCTCATGACAATGGTGTCTTCCCCGCCCGCAGTCTCCTGGGTCCCGGTGGCGAACGCTGCGCCACCGACCATGGCAAGTGCGAGCACGCTCAGAAAGACGATCCGTAGATGCTTCATCTCTGCCTCCTTGTGGTGAGATGATTCATTGTAGGGTGCCCTGCGACGGCCGCAATGAACGCAGATACGGTTTCATGATCGATTGTTCGGTCATCGGGCCAGTCACGGTGCCGCAGCAAAGCTCCCTGGCGCCACTCCGGTCTCCCGCTTGAACACCCGGCTGAAGTGCTCGGGGTTGGCGTAGCCCACCCGATCGGCCACCTCATACACTTTGAGATCGGTACATGCAAGGAGTTGCTTTGCCGCTTCCATGCGAACGGTGGTGAGGTAGTCGGTGAACGACCGGCCGGTGTCTTTGTGAAACTGTGCCGATAGGTGCGATCGCGAAACCCCAACCAGATCGCTCACCGTCTCCAGCGAGAGCGCCGGCTCGCAATAGTGCTGCTGCAGATACGCCTTCGCACGTGCGACGGTTCGGGTGGTCATGGGGCGGTCCGCGGCTATCTTGCGATAGCCGGTTCTCAGTTCATCCGTCGCTGCAAGCGGCGCGCCGTGCGTGGTATCGATCTGGACGTTCAGATAGTGCTGCAACGTCTCCCGGACCTGGTGCTCGAGGCGGTGAACCTGTCCTGATTCGGATATCGCCTGATGTGCCGAATGGAGGACTGCAACCACATGTCCAGTATCCATGGGCACCACAACCCCGATCCGCCGGCGCTCGACACTCTCCGCCACGTACTCCGGGAGCATGGCGTGAAACCGCTCCAGTCCCTGCGAATCATACCGGAGTTTGACCAGGCCGTACTCACGAACCCAAATCCCCAAGAGAATGATGGGGGGACTCAGATCAAGGCCGACCTCAGAGAGCCGCGTCGCGGCGTTAGCGTCGCCTGAGTGCTGCAATACCTCCCGCAGCACCGTCCGCTGGAGGGCCACCAGATTGTTGCGCTGGATCTGCGGAACACCGTCGGGCGCCGGCTGCGTTTCCAGGTCACTGACCAGAGACTCCAGCAGCTCAGGCTCCAGATCGCTCTTCAGCAAGTAGTCGTCCACACCCAGACGAAACGCTTCCCGAACGCCGGCGTACTCGTCGTGTGAGCTCAAGACCACGATCCGTTGCGGCCGCTCCGCCTCGCTCAACTGCCGCAGGAACTCGACCCCGTCCATCGTAGGCATGACCAGATCCAGAATCACCAGCCGCAGGTCGTGCTCGCGTCTCACAATCCGGAGTGCCTCCGCCCCGTCGGCTGCCGTATGCACGGCGTCTATACCGTGCGCCGACCAGTCGATCATCGATGAGAGAGAGACTCGAACCAGCGGCTCATCATCCACAATGAGGACGCTACCCATTCGCCGTCTCCGGCGGTAAACGCATGGTGACCGTGGTGCCCTCACCCAGTCGGCTGTCTATACCAAGCCCGTAGGTGGGGCCGTAGTGCAGGACCATCCGCCGGTGGACGTTGTGAAGCCCAATTGCCACGTGGCCCGGCTGTCCGGTGGTGGCCGGATCGGTGGCCCGGCGCACCGCCTCGTCATCCATACCGGCGCCGTTGTCGGTGACCTGGATGAGAAAGGCGTCCGACATTGATCTGGTGCGTATGGTCACCTCACCGCCGTATCCTGATTTCTGCACGCCATGAACAATCGCATTCTCCACAATTGGCTGGATCAGCATCTTGAGTATGCGTATGTCCTTGTGCTCGTCTGGAATGTCGGTCTTCATCACAAACGTCTCTCCGAATCTGACCTTCATGATGAACGCATAGTCCTCGAGGTTCTCCAACTCGCGCTCCAAGACGACGTCCCGCTCGTCGGTTCGCAGACTGTCGCGCACGATGCGCATCAGCGAGCCGGTGACGCGTCCAATGCTCGCGTTTCCACTACCGTGCGCCATGAGTCGAATTGAGTTGAGGGTGTTAGAGACAAAGTGCGGGTTGATCTGATACTGGAGCGCTTCCACTTCGATTTCCGCACGGGCGCGCTCGGTCTGTGCAATCTCAGCGGTCAGCTCGGAGAGCCGCTGCACCATGGTGTTGAACGCGTGGGAAAGCGCAGCCAGCTCCCGCGGGCCGCCGGTGCCAACGGAAACATCGAACCGTCCCTGCTCCACCTCTCCCATAGTGGCGGAGAGCGCATGAAGCGGTTGGACAATACTCTTGAAGAAGAACCCGGTATAGGCGACAAAGCCGAGCGAGATAAGCGCCACCGATAGATACAGCGGCAGACGCTCTCGCCGCACCAGCCGACGAATGGCGCGCGCGTCCTGGAGGTACACCAGGCGCCACGCCCCACGCGCCAATGACACGCTGGTGGCAACAAGTGGACGCCCGCCGATGTTGAGCTCGTGAACACGACTGTCGCTGTGGTACAGCGCAGTGGGGATCTCCGCACCAGAGATTGGAACAGCCGGCGTCTCATGCCGACCGATCACCGTCCCGTCCGGCCGTGACAGAAGAATGGTACCGTCCTGGAGCGTCTGACGACGGTCCGAGAGCAACCGTGACAGCGGATCTATCTTCGCAACGAATACGAACGCGCGAACACCGGGTGCCGACACTCCGGCCGACGGAGCAATGGCCAGCGTTACCCGGGGCTGATCGTCTCCTCGCTCGCCCACTCCCATCAGATCGTCAAGGAGCACCAACTCGCCGGGGCGTTTGGTTGCAGCCGCATACCGGTGCTCCGGTACCTGCTCCAGGTACGTCGAACTAGGTGTGTTCTGATACGCGTAGAACCTTCGTCCGTCCGCGGGGATCACATAGACGGCGCCAAGCGTACCGGAGCTCCGGAAGTAGCGGCCCAACAGCGCGTCCAGCTCCTGTACCGCACGGTATACGGCTATTGAATCGCTCGAGGTCGAGTACGCGGATGCCGCCTCGAGCAGTGGCTGATCATTTGCTATTGCCGCGGACCGGATTCGAACGGCACGGAGCTCCTGGTCAATCACCTGCGCTGTCTGCTCGACAATGTCGCCGCTCTGCGAACGAACCTTCTCACCGACGGTACCGGCAAGCTGGCGCTCAAAGATAAGTGAGACCACCACTACCGGAAGTATCACTAGTACCCCAAATGCCACCACAAAGCGGCCGGCCAGTGGCCACGACCCCGTTCGTTGCTGATGATCTTCCAATGCTCGTTTCCTTTTTTCTTTTTACTTCCCGTACGGCTGGCGTACGGACAGCATAGAGCGTAGCGCGCAGCGGCACATCCGGTCTACCGTTTGTCGTCTCCACGTTGACAGCCCGCATCGACGCGGGGAAAGATGGGCCATGTCTCACCTCACCAACCCTGTCATCTACTACCACTTCAGCAATTTCGAACAAGCACGCTCGGAGATCGCACTGGTGCTTCCTGAGAGCCGGGTAATCTCGCGGACCGAGCTGGATGAGCACCCTGAGCTCCGCGCCACGGTCCATGTGATCGCGGGGTGGCCCAACATCAACCCAGATGAGTGGCCGCAGGCACAGTGGCTTCAGATATGGACTGCAGGAGTAAGCCGCGAGCTCTGCCGCGCCGCCGCCGGACGACTCACGCTCACCAATACCAGTGGCATCCACGCAGAGCCGATCGCGGAGCAGGCGCTGGCAATGATGCTCATGTTCGCCCGCCGGATGCATCTGGTGGTCTGCAAGCGGACGTGGGACACACGCTCGGCTGCGATGGACGCTACCGTGCTCAATGGCGCCACGCTCGGGGTGGTGGGCCTTGGCGCGATTGGTCGTCGGCTTGCTGAGCTCGGCGCGGCGTTCGGAATGCGACGCATTGCGGTGCGGCGTCATCCGGCACCGGAGCCTGATTTCGAGTGGGTGGGCGGGCCCGAGGAGTTGGGGCGTCTGATGGAGGAGTCCGACTACGTCTTCAATGTGCTCCCGCTTACCGATGAGACCCGGGGAATCGTCAACAGTGAGATGTTCGCGCGTATGCGCCCGGACGCGTACTACCTCAACTTCGGCAGGGGCGCCACGCAGGATACCGACGCGTTGGTGACGGCGCTCCGTGACGGCGCCATTGCGGGAGCCGGGCTTGACGCCCATGAACCGGAACCGCTTCCAGACGACCATCCGCTTTGGGATCTTGAGAATGTCATCATCACACCGCACTACAGCGGGATGTTCGGCGACTACGATGCGGCAGCGCTCGAGGTGTTTGTGGAAAACCTGAAACGATTCCGCGACGGGCAACCGCTGCGCAACCGCGTTGACACGGAGCTCTGCTATTGACCGGTAGCCCTCCCGTCGTTCAACGCGTATCATAGCTCCATGGAAGCTGTACAACTGGGCCGGTCCGGACTGATGGTCTCAGAGGTGTGCCTTGGCACCATGACCTTTTCCCGCGAGGCGGACAAGCAAACGTCCTTCGCCATCATGGACGCGTACATGGAGCAAGGCGGGTTCTTTGTCGACACCGCTAACGTGTACTCAGGTGGGGCAAGCGAGGAGACCGTTGGCGCCTGGATGGCCGAACGTGGGAATCGCGCACAGATCGTTCTGGCAACCAAGGTGTTTGGTGAGGTTGGCCCGGGTCCGAATCAATCCGGGCTGTCACGGCTCCACATGGTGACGGAATTGAGTCCGGACGCTGGGTGGGCGAGGATCCGGTCTACGACCGCACCGCGTACAAGTAGAGACTGCTGCGAAAATTGTGGAAAGCCGATTCCAGGCCGCTACTCGGCCTCGGCCTGCTCCAGCGTGAACTCCAGCCCGGAGATGGGGATGCGCAGCCAGTCCGGCCGGTTGTCCAGCTCGTAGCTTACTTCGTAGACGGCCTTCTCCAGCAGGAACACGGTGAGGATACGCTTGAGCGAGTCCGTGTCACTGGGCACAAAGTCCGCCGCATCCACGGTCTTCAGATAGGCGGAGAGGAACAGTCCAGCCACATAGTCGTACCAGACCGGCACCCACTCGCGGAGCGCCTCTTCGTCCTCCGGCCGGGTTGCGATGTGGCTCAGAAACTGCTGGCTGACCGCATAGTGAAATGACCGGATCATACCGCCAATGTCTCGGAACGCACTGAACTTCAGTCGGCGCTCGCCAAGCGGGCGGGCCGGCTCGCCCTCTAGATCGATGATAACAAAGTCCTTGCCGGTGAAGAGGACCTGGCCCAGGTGGTAGTCACCGTGTATCCGGATCTTCCGGGCGTCAATTCGCTCCTTGGTGATCATGGAGAACTGCTCCAGCAGGCGCGGCTCAAGATCCAGCGCGCGTTGGAGCATCGCCTTGTACTCGGGACCTGAGCTCTTGCGTTTCTCGCGATTGACCGCGGTCATCACACGCTTGAGCAGACTCCTGAGCGACTGATACAGCGCCCGTTGATAGAGGCGAGAGAAGGGCTCACTCTTGAACTCCTTCTCATCAGTTTCGGCGGCAAGACTCAGGTGCAGCTCACCGGTACGGCGGCCCAGCAGCTCAATCATGGAGAGGAATAGACCGTCGGCAAGGCTGGTGAACTCCTCCGGCAGGTTCTCCGCCGTGACGGACAGCAGCGACTTCGGCCGGGCAATCCGTCCCTCCGCGGGACGCATGGTAAGGATGTTGTCGAAGTACCGCCCCACAGAGGTCAGCGCGTATGACCACGCATCGCCTTGACTGGGGATGTAGTTGACCAGCAGCGCCAGCGCGGCGGTTGTGTGCTTGGGGCCGTGATACTCGAGGCTCCCGGCAAAGGTGGGAACGTGAGGAATCCGTTGCCGGTCACTGAGGTAGCGGACCATCTCAATGTCTGGGTTGATTCCCTCTTCCGCACGACGATAGAGCTTGAGGAAGAACACGTCGCGATAGAAGATGGAGGTGTTGGACTGCTCCACCCTCAGCACGCGCGAGGAGTCGTCGTCGCCCAGCTCAGCGGCCATACGCTTCAGCTCCCGGCCTCTGGTCACCGTTATGGACCCCGCATGCGTCTTGACCGACTTCCGCGAGCGCAGCAGGGTAAGCAGGTACTGGCGAAGTTGGCCGCTCCACACACCGTCGTACATGACCGCGTACTCGTCGCGGACGGTGGCGGAGGCGATCACGGCCTGCGGTTGCTCGTCGGTAAGGATGCGGGTCTCTTCACCTATGGCGAGGGCCAGCGGAAGAACATACGTCTCCGTCCGGTCCTCAGAGAGATCTACCGCCACAAACAGGATCCAGGTCCTGTGCTCGCGCGGCCCCACCGCAAGCCGGTCAATAATCCGCAACCGCCGGATTGATTGCGACTTCTCGCGATACCAGCGAGCTCGGCTCAGGTAGCCACGCAACACCCGCCCGGTGAGGAAACTGGAGAGCGGCTTGGCGAAGGACTCCCAATCGCGAACGGTGAGCGTGATGCCGGTCTTTCCGCCGGCCTCCGTCGCAGCCTCACTCTCCTCAGCGGCGATGAGCTCAAACCAGTAGTAGTCATAGCTCCCAATGCTGAGCTCGTACGGTTGATCCGGGACAATCCGGCCAAACGGGTTCCGGCTAAAGACCTCACATGGCGTGGTGCCGGCCCACTCCTCGAGCTCCAGCCGCGCCAGTTGGGGATACCGGGAAAAGTTCGCAATGATCAGAACCGTCTCATCCTCATGGACGCGAAGATACGCCAACACGTGGCTATTGTTGGTGGGAACAATGCGGAGATCGCCACGCTGAAACGCGCGGTAGCGACGACGGACGGCTATGAGCCGTTTCATCCACCACAGCAGCGAAGACGGGTTGTACTGCTGCGTCTCAATGTTCTTACTCTCGTAGTGGTACTCGGGGTCAATGATCACCGGAAGGTAGAGACTCTGGGGATTGGCGGCGGAGAATCCGGCGTTCTTGTCGGAGCTCCACTGCATTGGGGTACGGACGCCGTCCCGGTCACCCAGATAGACGTTGTCGCCCATGCCAATCTCGTCCCCGTAGTAGATAATCGGTGTTCCGGGAAGCGAGAAGAGCAGGCTGTTCATCAGCTCTATCTTGCGCCGATCATTGTCAAGCAGCGGTGCGAGCCGCCGGCGAATTCCCAGGTTGATGCGGTGTCGCGGATCACGCCCGTAGACCCGGTACATGTAATCCCGCTCTTCGTCGGTCACCATCTCCAGGGTGAGCTCGTCATGGTTTCGAAGGAAGATGCCCCACTGGCAGCTGTCCGTGATCTCCGGAGTCTGGTCAAGGATATCAAGAATGGGGAACGTGTCCTCCATCTTGGCGCCCATAAAGAGGCGCGGCATCAACGGGAAGTGGAAACACATGTGACACTCGTCGCCGTCACCAAAGTACTTGACCGCGTCCTCAGGCCACTGGTTTGCCTCAGCCAACAGCATCTTGTCATGATGCTTGGCGTCAACATGCGCCCGCAAGCGCTTGAGAAACTCATGGGTCTGCGGCAGGTTCTCACAGTTGGTGTTTTCCGCCTCAAACAGATACGGAATCGCATCAAGCCGCAGCCCGTCTACCCCCATCTCCAGCCAGAAATCCAACGTGTCAAAGACCGCCCTCTGGACATCCGGCGACTCGAAATTGAGGTCGGGTTGATGGCTGTAGAAGCGGTGCCAGTAGTAGGCCTGCGCCGCCGGGTCCCAGGTCCAGTTGGAGGTCTCAAAATCCTGGAAGATGATCCGCGCTTCCTGATACGCATCCGGCGTGTCGCTCCAGACGTAGTAGTTGCGCCACGAGCTGCCGGGCTTTGCCCGGCGCGACTTCTGGAACCACGGGTGCTCGCTTGAGGTGTGGTTGATGATCAACTCGGTGATCACCTTGAGATCTCTATCATGCGCCGCCTTGAGGAACCGCCTGAAGTCGCGAAGCGTGCCATACGCCGGGTGAACACCGGTGTAGTCGGAAATGTCGTACCCGTCATCACGCCACGGAGAGGGATAGAAGGGAAGCAGCCAGATAGCGCTTACACCAAGATCCTGAAGGTAATTCAGCTTCTGCAAGAGGCCCTTGAAGTCTCCCATGCCGTCACCGTTGCTGTCATAGAAAGAGCGGACATGGAGCTCGTAGATGACGGCGTCCTTGTACCAGAGCGTTGGGCCGGTTGTCGGGGCCGTTGTCTGCGGTGTGGGAGAGGCGGTGGCCATGGCTAATCCTGTTCGGTGGGGGCTAATTTCAGTTCAAAGATATGCGCACCCCTGGAGTGCGGATCCAGAGAGACATAGTTCCAATAGCCGTCCCAGCTATAGCGTTTCCCGCCAAGCAGATCCACCATGGTAACGGGACGGCGGTCCGGAAACCCTACCGCCGCCGCGCTGAACTCCACCCATCCGGAATGCGAGTGGCGATAATCCAGGTTCACCACGATGAGCACGGTGCTCGTCAGGTCCGGGGATTGCTTGCTATAGGCCAGGATCGCATCACTGTCTGTCGCGTGGATGCGGAAGGCGTGGTTGTGCTGAAGCGCAGGGGCCTCTTGCCGTGCCCGATTCACCGCCGCGATCTCAGCGGCGATGCTCTCCTCAGTATCAAGCTCCCAATTCCGAATCTCGTACTTTTCAGAGTTGAGGTACTCTTCACTGCCCGGTTCTCTAGGCGCATGCTGGATCAGCTCGTAGGCTGGGCCGTACATGCCATAGTTGGATGAAAGTGTCGCGGCCAAGACCAGCCGAATGAGGAAGGCGGCTCGCCCGCCCTCTTGCAGGTACTCGTGCAGGATGTCCGGAGTGTTCGGCCAGAGATTGGGGCGAAAGAACTCACTAACCGGCGTGTTGTAGAGCTCCGAGAAATACGCTGCCAACTCCGCTTTTGCGGTGCGCCACGTGAAGTACGTGTACGACTGCGTGAATCCCAGCTTTGCCAACCGGTACATACGGCGCGGCCGGGTGAACGCTTCAGAGAGGAAGATCACCTCAGGATGCTCACGCTTGATAACCTGTATCGCCCACTCCCAAAATGGGAACGACTTGGTGTGCGGATTGTCTACGCGGAAGATCCGCACGCCCTCGCCAATCCAGTGATCAAAAACATGTTTGAGCTCACGCCAGAGCGACTCCCACTCGGAGGATTCAAAGTTGATAGGGAAAATATCCTCGTAGCGCTTGGGAGGGTTTTCCGCATACTGGATGGTTCCATCCGGCCGTTTCACAAACCACTCCGGATGATCCCGCACCCACGGATGATCCGGCGAGCACTGAAATGCGATATCAAGCGCAACCTCAATCCCCCGCTCCCGCGCCTGCTCCACCAGGTAGCGAAACTGTTCCGGCGTTCCCAATTGCGTATGGATAGCCGTATGCCCGCCTTCCTGGGATCCGATGGCCCACGGCGAGCCCGGATCATCACGACCGGCGGTCAGCGCGTTGTTTTGACCCTTGCGCTTGGTGTGGCCAATTGGGTGGATTGGTGGGAGGTAGAGCACATCAAAGCCCATCTCCGCCAGGCGAGGTAGGAATGAAACGCAGTCAATGAAGGTGCCGTGCCGCCCCTTCTTGCCCGGCACCGAGCGCGGAAAGAGCTCATACCACGTGCTGAAGCGTGCTCGCTCAGGCTCGACCAAGACGAGAACGTCCGTCTCACCTACGGTCTCAAACTGCCTATCCGGGTATTGTTCCATCAGCCCAAGCAGCCCGGCGGAGCAGGCAATCTCCTCGCCGCGGCGTAGGGAACGGGAGGCGGAGTCAAGCTCGGCGGCAATCCGCTCAAGCCTCTGGCGATCAGCCGCCCGCTTCGCCGGAACGCGGGCGGCGGTGGCCTGCACCATTCGTGCTCCTATCTGGAGGTCCACCCGGGTGGTCACCCCCGCCTGGGCCTTCTTCTGAATGCCGTCACGCCACGTCAGGAAGTGATCCACCCATCCGGCCACGCGGAAGGAGTACCACCCAACCTTCTCGGGAGAGAAGCTACCTGCGTAGCGGTCGTTTCCAATCGGTACCATCATCTCCCGGTGCCGGCTGCGCTCGCCCTGAGCGCGGTACAGCACAGCCGCCTCCACGCGCTCGTGGCCGTCCGCGAACACATCGGCCTCCACAATGACGCTCTCTCCAACGGCGCGTTTCACTGGGAAATGCGCCGGTTCAACACGGGGTGTGACATGTTCCACCACGACACGGCGCCTGCCGTCCCGAGGCATATCAAGGTTCAACACGTGCTGTTATGCTACTGCTACACCCGCGCAGAGGCAAATCAGCGCCCGCCGGCATCCGTTTGATATGCAGCCGCGAGTTCCATACTTTGAGTGTATCAAGGGGGAGATCCATGAAGACAGCACCACGCCGGGCCCGTTCGTTCGTGCGCGAGGTCCACGTTGTCAGACCCATCCGGGATCGGTTTCAGCTGGACTCGTCTCTGTTCTCCTACCGCGGAGGGCTTGTCACCGCGGACATCGCAACGGCGCGCCGCCTCGCACACGACCTGAATGCCTCCCGCGATATCTCCTCAGACCCGCAAATGGCAGTCCGAGCATCTGACCTTTCCGCGTACGGGCTGATTGAGGAGATCTACCATCACGTGGTTGACCTATACAGAGATCAAGTTGGCAAAGACCTCTTTGCCCGAGCGCTCTCCGCTGCAGAGGAGCGGCTTTCACGCGAGCGCGCCAACGGATCTGTCACGGAGGAAAGCGGCGGAGCACTAGAGACGCTTCGCGCATTCGTTGAGATGTTCCCTCCAACAGAGGTGTACGCCGGCGAATCGGGGCCGGAGGAATACCTCGAGGACGCACGAGACGGAGAGCGTGGGAGCGAGGTGGCGCTCGAAGAAACGCTCATGGTCTGGCTTGGGAATGAGAACCCGGCAACAGAGCCGTTCCAGGAGCTGTTTGCAGACGACGATCTCGCAAAGCGCAGCAGCTACGACGAACTGGTTGATGCCACCCGGCGACACCTGGCGCGCGAACCGAAGTTCGAGCGGACCGGGATGTCCTTGATTGATACGCTCTTGGAGCCCATCAGAACACACCCTGACTCGCTGCTGGACCAGCTGGAGTTCATCCGCACCAAATGGGGCGGATTCCTGGGAAGCTACCTCCTGCAGATGCTGCGTACGCTTGATTTCCTGAAGGAAGAGCACCGGGTGGTGTTCGGCGGCCCGGGCCCGGCACGCGTGTACGAGTTCTCCGGTTTTGATGAGGAGACCGAGCGCTTCTCGCCGGACCGCGACTGGATGCCGCAGGTGGTGATTCTAGCAAAGAGCACCTTTGTCTGGCTGGATCAGCTCTCCCGCACGTACGGCCGGGAGATCACCCGGCTTGATCAGATCCCGGATGAAGAGCTGGATGAGATAGCAGAACGGGGATTCACCGGGCTTTGGTTTATTGGGCTGTGGGAGCGCAGCGAGGCGTCGCGTCGGATCAAGCACATAACCGGTAACCCGGACGCCACGGCCTCCGCATACTCGCTCACCAACTATGAGATCGCCGACGAGTTGGGCGGCTGGGACGCGCTGGTCGATCTGCGCAAACGGCTTGCGCGCCGCGGGGTCCGGATCGCAAGCGACATGGTGCCCAACCACACCGGGCTAGACTCGGACTGGATGCAGCGCCACCCGGACTGGTTCCTCCAATTGGACCATGCGCCCTACCCCAACTACTCGTTCACTGGGGAGAACCTCTCCAACCGTGACGGGCTGGAGGTCTACCTGGAGGATCACTACTACGACCGGACCGATGCCGCGGTGGTCTTCAAGCGGCGGAACCCGGACACGGGAGAAGAGCGCTACATCTACCATGGCAACGATGGAACCGGCATGCCGTGGAACGACACGGCGCAACTGGACTTCCTCAAGAAGGAGGTTCGTGAGGCGACCGTGCAGACCATCCTCCACGTAGCGCGGAACTTCCCCATCATCCGGTTTGATGCGGCAATGGTTCTGGCCAAGAAGCACTTCTACCGTCTCTGGTATCCAGAGCCGGGAAGCGGCGGAGACATCCCCACCCGCGCGGAGCACGGGCTCACCCGCGAGCAATTCGACGCGGCGTTCCCCGTGGAGTTCTGGCGAGAGGTGGTTGACCGGGTAGCGGAGGAGGTTCCGGACACGCTCCTGCTGGCAGAGGCGTTCTGGATGATGGAGGGCTACTTTGTCCGAACGCTGGGCATGCACCGCGTCTACAACAGCGCGTTCATGAACATGCTCAAACAGGAGGAGAACGCAAAGTACCGGCAGACCATCAAGAATACGATCAGCTTTGACAAACAGATCCTCAAGCGCTTTGTCAACTTCATGAACAACCCGGATGAGGAGACCGCAGTTGCGCAGTTCGGCACTGATGACAAATACTTCGGCGTCTGTACGCTGATGGTCACCATGCCCGGGCTCCCCATGTTTGGGCACGGCCAGATTGAAGGCTTCACGGAGAAGTACGGCATGGAGTACCGGCGGGCGCTGCTGGACGAGTCCGTGAACACGGCACTGGTTGAACGTCATGAACGGGAGATCTTTCCGCTGATGAAGCTCCGGCATCTCTTTGCGGAAGTGGACAACTTCCTCCTCTTCGACTTCCGGAACGATCACGGCGGAGTCAACGAGGACGTCTACGCGTACTCCAACCGCAACGGCGGCGAGGCGGCATTTGTCTTTTACAACAACAAGTACGAGCAGGCACGCGGCTCAATCACGGAGTCCGCCGAGTACGCGGAGCGTGTCAACGATGAGAAGGTGCCGCGGCGCACCACGCTGGCTGAGACGCTGAGGCTGACGGACACGGATCGCAGCTTTTGTCTGCTGTTCGAGCACCGGACACGTCGCTGGTTTATCCGCAGGAGCAGCGAGATCTGGAACGATGGCCTGCACGTGGCTCTCAACGGCTTTGAGACGCAGGTCTTCACCAACATCCATGAGGTGACAGACGACGACCAGGGAAACTACCGCGCGCTCCACGACTATCTGAACGGGGCGGGAATGAGCAGCATTGAGCTCGCCTTCCAGGAGATGCGGCTCAAGCCGGTCTACGACGCGCTTCGCGGCATGGTCGCCTCCCCGGCATCCGGAGCGCTCGCCCATGCGCTGTACCAGGCATCTAGACAGCCGGAGGCGACCGCGGGCCCGGCTGCGGGGGAGGAGACGCCCGAAGGCGCAGAAGAGATCCTCACCGACGACGATCGGAAGCAGATCATGGATCGATTCACCGAGTTGCTCTCAGCCATCGAATCGGTGGACGGCTACCGGGTGGACGGCGAGGCGTCGACCGAGCGCGCGGCGGCGCTGATAGACACAGCAGTAGATACGATCGAGTCAGCCGCGGCCATACCCGAGATCCGGGAGTTGGCCGGTGAACAGCAGATCCCCGAGATCGCGGTTGTTCCCTACCTGGTGTTCCGGGCGGTCTCGCTCTCCAAGGCGCGCACGTCGATACTCGACGTGATCCACGAGTGGTTGCTCTACCGCGTGTTCGAGGAGCAGATGAGCGACGACGTACGTTACCGGCTCAATCACGCCGATTGGCGAACGGTGATGGATCTGCTTCTGACGAGTGACGATGTCCGCGACGGCGCCGAGCCTGCAGGGGACACGACCGGCAAACCGGCAACCACCGGCGCGCGCGGGTCAACACCGGCGACGGGCTCTCACGGAGCGGCGGGAACGCTCGAGCAGATCCTCACCGCGCCTGCCGAACGCGAGTACGCGCTGGTCCACGAGTACGAGGGAACCGTCTGGTTTGACCGGACACGGTTCCGGACGCTGCTCTTCTGGCGGTGGCTGAGCGCGCACATGGAGGCGGCGCTCACCGGATCCGCCGCCCCAAAACCCGCAGCGCTCAAACGGGTGCTCGCGGCGGAGAAGAAGAGCGGATACCAGCTCGAGGCGTTTCGTGAGGCGCTTGCTTCAAAGAAAGGCAGGAAGCGGTAGCCGAGAGGCTGCCTGTTGTTGCTCGTTGGCGGGCGGCATGTGAGGGGACTTCAACCGTCCGTGTCAAAAAAGGCATGGTACGTGTACCGGGCGATAGCGTTATCGGTAGACGTCCTTTCGGTGTCCGACCTTCACAACGACCACGACGAGCCGCTCGTCTTCAATCAAGTAGAGGATCCGATAGGCACCAACTCGTATCTTCCACTCCTGGCGGGCAGACAGGCGGTTCGCACCCGGAGGACGGGGGTCGTCGGCCACAGCATCAATGGCCCTTCGCACCGCCTCCAGGGCATGCTTGGGCAGTTTCCTCAACGTCTTGTCGACCTTCGGCCGAATCTCAATCCTGTAGGCCAAGGCGGTGCTTTGCCTGTTGCCAAGGAATCAGCTGTTCCCCATCGCGGGTCCGATAGAAGTCCTGAAACTCCTGTAGATCCTCAATCAACTCTGCCATGTCCTCGTACGCTTCAACAGTCAACACCACGTGCGTCGGCTTGCCGGCCGCGTCGGTAAGAACCTGACCATCGGGAGTCTTTGGCTTCTCGTGCGTCTTGCCCATCACCGTCAGTATACCGCATCGGCACAGGGCAGTCAGCGGCGAATAGGACAGAGAAGGCGCCGGACATAGCCGATGGGAGATCCACCGCGTTGACACCGCCTGGAGGCGAAGGGCATTGGCTGTTGCTCCATGGTGCTCCTGTCGTTATGCTTCCTTACCAACAGAACGCAGAGTAAGAGTACCCGCCCTGCCCCGCCATGTTCTACTCCCGCACATACCGTGCGCCTTTGAACCGGAGCTCATAGCCTGAGGTTCGCTCCTCAATCCGAACGGTCTCTCCGCCCATTCGCCCGAGACCCAAGGTGACCGCCTCGCTGCCGTTGAGCGTTCTGAGTGCGAGCTCGACATCCTGTTTCCCAAAGAGCCGGAATGTGAGCACGGGAAACCCGTCACGCTCGCGCAACTCCAGGTCGCCGGTAACGGGGTGCTCGCCTTCTGGAACGATGCGCGAGTAGCGGCCGTAGTAGTGCGACCAAGCCGGATCGATTGCGGTCTTTGTCACGCGTTCGCCCATGATGACCAGGTCCCCCCACGGCATTGCCTCGATCATGACGGTCCGGCCCGCAACCTCATGAAGGAGAAACCACCGCTGCGGCCACGCGACGGTCCTACCCAGAATCCGACGCGCCGGTACGTACGCATCGCGGCTTTGCAACTGGAGGTAGAACCGGTTCCCGTCGATAGTGACGTGCGGCATATCGTGTTTCTCAACGACCTGATAGAGAACGCCGGGCATTGCGTAGTGCCCGACGAGTGACGCCGGATCCGTTCCTGTACGCGGGGCGAAATGAACCAGCTTCCGGGGCGTCTGCGCGGCTAGAGAAGAATCCGTACCGCCGCCAGACAGATCCGGCATCAACTGCTCCTGTACCATCCATGCAGAATCGGTACCTGCTTCTGAGTTGGAGAGCACCACCGCTGCTAAACCGGCCTCGGGAGCAAGATAAATCTGCGCTCGGTGATAGAGCGTCGCGCCGCCGTGCTCGAACACCAGGCCAAGCGCCTCGGCGCGCTCGCTGATAGTGAAGCAGAGCCCAACTCGATCGTCCAAGTCCAGCGCAACATCCAGGTTCTGGAGCCGGAGCGTCTCGAGCAGTGACGACTCGCTCACCACCGATCCGTCGTTTCGGAGCAGCGCCTGGAGCAAACGGGCCATGTCCAGCACCGTGGATGAGATCGATCCTGCCGGCGCGTCCAACAGCGGCACCGCAGCTTGCCGCCGACCTCGCCGGTCGTACGCTTCAGCATGTGCGGATCGCTGATCCGTATTCGTGAAGAATCCGGATGACCGCATGCCGGCCGGTTTGAAGACGTGCTCCTGAATGTAGGTCTGGTACGGCACCCCGCTCACGCGCTCTACCAGATAGCCGAGGAGGGCGTAGCCAAGGTTGCTGTACACGCGGATCTCGCCGGGCGGATAGCACGCGTACATCTCATTCGCGATCTCGATGATGCTACCGAGGTCGGCGGGCGAGGCTGCGAACTTTCCCGCCCATACGTCGTCCGGAATGCCGGCGTGATGAGTCAGCAGTTGCCGAACGGTGATCTCTGAGATCGGACCAAACCGGCTCTTCATGGCGAATCCCGGAACATACGACTGATAGGCCCCGTCAAGATCGATTGCGCCTGCGTCAACGAGCTGCATCACGGCCAACGCGGTGAAGACCTTGGTGACCGAGCCGATGAGATAGCTGGTGTCAACGCCCGCCGGAATCCGCTCGCGGCGGTCGGCCCAACCGTAGGAGTCGGCCCAGAGAGTCTTCTCAGAAGAAACCACCGCAACACTGACGCCGGTTACCCGATCGTCGCGAAGTTGCGCGTAGTACCGTGCTTGGAACTCCGCCACAACGGGTGCAGCCACCGGGTCGAGGAAGGCGGGAGGCAGATCCGGCTCGGTGGTGCACGAGAAGACCATGCCGGCCAATGCGAATAGCGGGACGAAGCGCGTCATTGTTGGCATCTCCTTATCGCGGGAAGCGTCGGTGCTACCGCAACGATCCTGGAGTATAACAGTCTTGCGTTTGTATTCTGTTACCCGAAGGCCCCGCACTTCCTCCTCCATCCGGTCTGTCCCGGATCCCCCAAACGAGTACATTTCCTTGACACCCGGAGGCGTCACCGGACAGACTCTGGCTCGAACACACGGCCGGGGCCGCAGATCAACGCCAGGGAGTCTTCTCATGCCAACACGCATCGTCGGTGTCCCGCTCATCTTGCTGCTGGTTGTGCCGCTGTTGCTTTCTGTGGGCGGATGCGGCCGCTCGCAGGATTCATCCGCGACTGCCGCTGGACCGCAGCAGGATCGGCCGCGCGAGGACGCGCTGCCGCCGTCCGGGAGCGCGAACACCGTTGCGGTTTCGGGCGATGTACGCTCGTGGCAGGGTCCACAGCGTCCCGGCCAACCGGACACGCTCGAGTTCGGCGCCGAGCTGCCTGAAGGCACAACGGTGGCAACTGGGAGTGACGGCTCATGTGGCGTGCAGCTGGGAAACGACTCTATGATCCGGCTCCAATCAGACACAACGGTGACGCTTGACCGGCTACCGACACGGGAAGCCGGCAGCAGTGTCATCACGCTCGTTGGGGGCGCAATCCGGAACACGGTACATGGGCTCGAGCAAGGTCAGCGGTACCAGGTTCGCGTTCGCAGCGCGGTGCTCGATGCCCGCGGCACGCGGTTCAACGTATCGGTGGCTCGCTCTCGCGAGACGCGTGCGGAGTGGTTGGAGATCCGGGTCACCGAAGGAACGGTGATTCTGACTACAGATGCCGTGCGTACGCTCGGCGCTCGACTGAAGGAGCTCAGTCATCGTCCGGATGGGGCGCGCCTCGAGGCGCAGGTTGCCCGCACCACGGCGACACTCGAGCCCGGCGCGGCTATGAGCCTGCGGCTGGCCCGCCTCGCGGACCTGGAGGAATCACTGCAGGCCGCGCTCGATCTGGCAGAAACCACGGCCACGGTTCCCGGTGAGGGTGTGCTGCAACAATCCCGTGCCATATCACGTGAGCTGGTTGCGCTCGGCAGCTTTCTCCACTCAGGCGATACGCCTGCCGGAGCACCGGCCGACTCCCCACAATAGCAGGGGAGACATCTTCATGCGTCTTTGGTAATGCTTTAGCGTGGCGTGTTACCTCTCCCGCGATCCGCGGCACACCGTTATTGGCGGGCTCCGCGGACTGTTCAGGCTGCTCTACTTCACGTCGGTTTTCATCCTTGGAAGCGTGTTCGCGCTCGCCGTTCGGGCCGCCTTGCCGAATCGGACCTACCGTCGGATCAGACCGTCCTTGACCCGGAAGCTTGGCCGCGTACTGCTCTACGCGTCTAATATCCGCATCAGACATGATGGGCCACGCCCGCCGGAGGGCAGCTTCATTGTGGCCAACCATCTGAGCTGGGCGGACTCATTCACCTTCTTGGGCGAGCTCGGGTGCCGATTCATGGCGAACCACCTCTACGGTGAGATCATGGGATTCCGTTCGGTGCTGCAAAGCATAGGTGTGGCGTTCATCAACCGGATGAGCCTCAAGGCGGTGGGCCCGGCGCGTCGGATGATGCATTCGATCCTCAAGAAGGGCGAGTCATTGATGATCTTTCCGGAGGGCCGGACCAGCCGCGGGGCCGCGGTGCGGCCGTTCCGTACGGCGCGGCTGCATCAGGCGGTAAGCACCGGCTTCCGGCCCATGCCGCAGCCCCCCGCCGAAGCCTTGCGACGGATAGATGTGATGAAGAAAGGTAGCCCGCCAGATTGTGTTTGGTGACCGAAGCGGCTGAACACTACTGACGAGCTCCGTCCCGACGCCGAGAACGTAGCCGCGCGCGCCGGGACGGGTGCGAGCTACCGTTCGTGCCCCTCGAGTGCTTTCTGCGCCAGCTCCTTGAACGCTGCTACGGTGATGGTGGCGCCACTGATCGCGTCCGCGCGGCCCTGGTCATTGAGCTCGAGCGCGGAGGGGTCCTGGCTGCCAAGGAGCCACGCCTCAGCGGCGTTCGCCTGCTCATGCCAGAACAGCGTGGCGTCACTGTTGGCCACCATGCCGTATTCGCCGTCCTTTGACAGCTGGTCCTTGGACTGCCCCTCCTGATTGGTCTCATCCCACTGCGCGGCGACAATCCGGCCGCCTATCACGGTAACACTCACGCGAGGCTTCCAGCCGTTTTCACCAAACTCATCTGCCTCCGCGGTGTAGCTCCCGTCCTGGTACGGCCCATACCCGGCCGGA